>JAGLDQ010000220.1 GCA_023145535.1 Cocleimonas sp.
TTATTAGGCCCATTCCACCTTCCTGTGAAAATATACAGGACATTGCGCGAATTAGGTGCATAGCAAACGGTTTTACCCGATAGCTCTTCTTTTCCTGCTAAACATTTCTCAACGTTGCCAAAGCTATAAATATCACTAAACTGTGTGCTTAAGCGGTGGCCTAGTTTGTTGCGGATTAGATTGTCTTCAATGACAATGGAATAGATGCCATTTTGATCAGAAGTAGGATTAATTGTCATTAAGGTTTTAGCACCCTTTGCTACGCGAATAACAGGGTAAGCTTGGCCTTCTTGAAAGCTGGTTTGTTGAGAAACATTTAAGCCTTGAAATACTTGTGTGATGTGGTGAATATTAAAGGGAGTTTTTGCGTTAATGGGGCCAACTTTATCGGATGTTAGGTTGATTCGGTTGCCAGAGGATAGCTCAGATAGTTGAGCTTGTTCATTGATGTTATTTTCATTGCCGTCACCCCCGCAACCATTAAGAAGGGTGACTAATAGGCAAGGTAATAGGATGTTAAGCCATTTTGATAGCATGATGTATTCCTTAGTTATGTATTTTATATTGTTTGCATTTTCACATAAAGAATGGATGGTAACAAATATTAGTGAGAAGTAATTTAGAGGCTGTCCGTGTTTGTATGCAGCGATTGTAAGTTATTGATATTGTTTATTGCTAGAGATAAGTATTTCAGTCAAATTTATGTCGTTTTATTTGTGTTTATTGTACGTATTTGCAGTGTTTTAAGAACGTGTACGGAATAACGTCTCGAAGTTCTAACGCAGGATTCTTATTTCAGATGGGGTGAACGCATGAGCCATAGAGTCATTTTACGCAATGAGTGAGATTATCTCAGCGGGGATAAAAAGTTAGTATGCCCCGCTGTTTGGGTGCAAGTTAGCTTCGGATGTTATTGAGTGTTTATTCTTTAAGCTGTAATTTGCTCAAGGGTAATCCCCTCATCATATAAAAGTGCATCTAAGCGGTGTTGCTGAATTTTAACTTCTAACAAGTATTCGCCTTCAGGAGAACTCGTTTCGCTTTGAATTGCTTTATCTTCATATAGTTTAGCGCGTAAGCGTGCTTTTTCTGTGGGAAGTGTGAGTAGTCCTGAGAATATATTTTTGGCAAATGTTTCACCCAAATGCTCAAGTAGTTGATTAATGCCATCTCCTGAGTGGGCTGATAACCAAGCGCGTGTCGGTATGCCTGCATGAGCAAGGTCGATGCGTTGAGTGTAGTCGGAGAGGTCTATTTTATTCATAACCTCTATTTGCGGGACGTTTTTTGCACCCAGCATTTCAATAATGTTATTCACTTGTTGACGGTACATATCGCGTTGTTCATCATTGCTATCGATAACATGCAGGATAAGATCAGCTTCCGCCGTTTCTTGCAAGGTCGCTTTAAAAGCAACGACAAGGTCATGCGGTAGATCACGGATAAAACCAACCGTATCAACAAGGATTATTGTTTGCTGATTGGGAAGTTCTACGCGTCGTAGTGTCGGGTCTAATGTTGCGAAAAGTTGATCTGCTACATAAACACTGGATTTTGTAATAGCATTAAATAAGGTGGATTTTCCAGCATTAGTGTATCCCACTAATGATACGGTTGGCACTTCTGTTTTTTGGCGTAATTGACGACCTTGCTCTCGCTGGTTTCCTACTTTTTCTAAGCGTTTTTTGATCTGCTTAATACGAACATTGAGCAAGCGACGGTCGGTTTCTAGCTGAGTTTCACCTGGGCCGCGCATACCAATTCCACCTTTTTGGCGCTCAAGATGAGTCCAGCCACGAATCAGTCGTGTGGACATATGTTTTAGCTGCGCTAACTCAACTTGTAATTTACCTTCATGAGAGCGGGCGCGTTGTGCAAATATATCAAGAATAAGGCTAGTACGATCCAGTACGCGGCACTCTACAAGTTGTTCTAAATTACGTTCTTGGGCAGGGGAGAGTGCGTGGTTAAATATCACGACATCAGCATCATGTGCAATAACGGCTTGTTTGATTTCCTCCGCTTTACCTTTGCCTGCAAAGTATTGTGCGCTGGGTCTATGGCGTGTGCCTTGAATTAAAGCCGTTGCTTCAGCGCCAGCAGAATGCACAAGTTCGGTGAATTCATCCGCATCTTGGGTGTTTTTACTGCTACCAAGGTTGAGTTGCACCAATACCGCACGCTCCATGCGTGTATCAGTTTGGCTAGATAAGTCAAATAATTCCAATCAGTGATCCTTGTTTTTATTACATTAAAAAAGCCCCATTGAATGTTATTTCAATGAGGCTTTTATTTATCACTAATTAGAACACTTTACTCGTCGTCTTCATAGGATAATTTTATTGGTCGAGCAGGAACAATCGTAGAAATAGCGTGTTTATAAACTAATTGGCTAACAGTATTGCCCAATAAGATTACAAATTGATCAAATGATTCAACGGTTCCTTGTAACTTGATGCCGTTAACGAGGTAGATTGCAACGGGGATGCGTTCTTTTCTCAAGGCGTTTAGGAAGGGTTCTTGTAGCATGTGCCCTTTAGATGACATTATATATCTCCAATTTTTATTAGGTTGTGGTTATTAAAATATTATTTTCGAGTAGTATCAACAAAAAACAGTGACAGACTTATTTGTATTGGGGGATAAACAAATAAGTTTAAAAGCTAGAAACAACTTTATCATTAGCTGGTATACCAATAATAGTTATAACTAATCAACTAATGCTATTTATTGAACTATTCGGCCGCTGTCCTTGCAGACAAAATAATCTTATCAGGTTTGGTGAAACCTTAGGAAGCCCATTTCGTCGGTTATAATGCATTATTGTCTTAAAAAACGCTTAATTTCCCCGATAATCGACGAGAGGTCGTACTGTTGTGCGTCGTAACGCGAAACTTCCTTTTCAGAACGCAACCACGTCATCTGGCGTTTTGCTAGCTGACGTGTTGCGACAATAGCACGCTTCTTCATTTCTTTGAAGTCAATATTTCCGCTTAAGTAGCTCCAAGCTTGCCTATATCCTACACAACGCATAGACGGAAGGTCTGGATTTAAGTCTCGTCTATCAAATAGTTGTTGAAACTCATCCATAAATCCCTCCTCAATCATTTGGTCAAAACGCAACGCCGCGCGCGCTCTAAGCCATTCGCGATTGTCTGGAATTAGAGCGATTTTCAATAGATGAAATGGGAGAGCATCATGTTTGGCTGCTTTATGTAGTGTGGTTAAAGTATCCCCCGTTATTTCATAAACTTCGAGCGCTCGTTGGATTCTCTGTGAGTCATTTGGATGAATTCGGGCAGCAGAGTCAGGATCAATGTCTTGCAGTTTTGTATGCATGTGATTCCACCCTTGTTCTGCCGCTTGTTGATCTAGTTTTTTTCTAATATCAGGATGGGCAGAAGGCAGTTTTGCCAGATCATTTTCCAGTGCGCGGTAATACAGCATGGTTCCACCGACTAAGACGGGGATTTTACCGTTATCCGTAATTTGTTGCATTTCACGTAACGCATCGCGGCGAAAATCAGCAGCAGAATAGGCTTGTGAGGGATCAAGAAAATCAATTAAACGATGGGGTGCTTTTTCTAACGTCATTTTATCAGGCTTAGCAGTGCCGATATTCATATCCTTATAGATAAGTGCAGAGTCAACGCTGATTATTTCAATAGGAAAGTGCTTGATTAACTCAACGGCAAGATCCGTTTTTCCTGAGGCGGTTGGCCCCATAATGAAAATGGCTGGGGGCAGGGTATTTTTTTGGTCAGTTTGCTTGGGGGTTGTCATATTATGTCTTTTGTATGGCTATTTTATCACTATCGTAAAGACACCGAGTGCGAAAAGGTCGTTTGTTTAAGTGTTTTCTCGGTGTACTTTGCATCTTTGCGAGAGAATTATGTGTTATAAATTTGTATGAAAGACAATACCAGTATCATTTCCCCTTATAAACCTTTGTATCAGAATG
>JAGLDQ010000221.1 GCA_023145535.1 Cocleimonas sp.
CCAATATTGCCACCTGTTTGCGCCATTACCTGTGATTTTTTTGCCATTAACTGCAAAAGCGTTGTTACTGTTGTCTTACCATTCGAGCCAGTTATTGCAATTACTGGCGCTTTCACTTCACGCGCAAATAGCTCTATATCACCAATGACCTCAGCACCACTCTCTTTTGCCTGTTGGATCTCACTGGTTGCAACCGCTACACCGGGGTTCACAATTAATTGCTTTGGCTGTACAAAGACCTTTGCTGAAAACCCTCCAAAATAAGAAGCGACTTGAGGGTACTCCTTTGCTAATTCATCTTTTCCTGGTGGCATCAAGCGACTATCCGTTACTGCAAAATCTTTTTCCTTAGCAACCAAATAACGCACTACAGACAAACCTGTTGCACCCAAACCGACAACCAATGTATCCCACGTTGCTTGTGCTTGAGTGCTATGATTCATTGGTAGTTTGGATTGCATTTGCGTCATCTGTCTCTAATCAATCTTAAGTAAATTAACGAACTTTCAGGGTCGCTAAACCTATTAATACCAAAATAATCGTTATAATCCAAAAACGTACAATCACTTTTGGTTCAGCCCAACCTTTTAATTCAAAATGATGATGAATGGGTGCCATTCTAAAAATACGTCGTCCTGTCATTTTAAACGAAGCAACTTGCAAAATAACCGACACCGCCTCCATAACAAAAACCCCCCCCATAATGGCTAACACAATTTCTTGGCGTACAACAATAGCAATCACACCAAGCGCAGCACCTAATGCCAATGCACCTACATCCCCCATAAACACTTGTGCGGGATAGGTGTTAAACCATAAAAACCCTAATCCCGCACCAAAAATAGTACCGCAAAATATAGTAATTTCGCCCACATCATGCACATAAGGTATCCCTAAATAACCTGAGAAAACGATATTTCCTGTTAAATAAGAAAACACACCCAATGCCGCTGCCACCATAATGGTTGGCATAATTGCCAGCCCATCTAAGCCATCCGTTAGATTCACGGCATTACTACTACCAACGATGACCAGATAGCTCCATGGAATAAACAACCATCCCATTTCCCAAAACCAGTCTTTAAAGACGGGGAAGTAAAGCGTTGTTTCTACGGCACTATTAGCCGTAATAAACAGTACGGTTGCCGCTATAAATGCCACTAACGATAAACTTAAATACTTCCACTTTGCCGACAGCCCTTTACTATTGCTGTATTTCAGCTTGATATAATCATCAATACCACCCACTAGGCCTGAACCTAATGTGACAAATAAAACAATCCAGATATAGTGATTGCTTAAGTCTCCCCATAGTAACGTTGAAACAGCGATAGCAAATAATATTAACGCCCCCCCCATTGTCGGTGTACCTGCTTTTACCAAATGTGACTGCGGCCCATCATCACGAATACTTTGCCCAATTTTCAATGCGGTTAAACGCCGTATCATTAATGGCCCTAACGCCATTGAAATACCTAGCGCAGTTAATACTCCCATTATCGAACGAAAGGTGATGTATTGAAAAACATTAAAAAAGCTATAAGAATCGGCAAGCAACTCAGCAAGTATCACTAACATAGAATAGCCTCCACCGAGTCATTTTTATCATTCACTACTTTCAGCGGATTACTTTCATCACTTAATGCATCGACCACGCGCTCCATTCTCATTGATCTGGAGCCTTTTACTAAGACTGTCACTACTTGTTTATTCCCCAATTGTTCGTGCTGTTTTATTTTTTCTTGTAAAGCGTTAAGCAAAAGCTCAAGAGTATCAAAATGAAAACCATTCTCTCCAAATGATTCAGAGGCTGCCTGACTATATTTACCCAAGCAATAAAGCGCATCAATTCCTTTTGATTTGGCGTAAGCACCAATACTCTGATGAAATTGCAGCGCGTTATTCCCTAGCTCGGCCATATCTCCCAAGACAAATAGGCGCTTGCTCTCTCTTTCTGCTAGCACATCTATTGCTGCACGTGCTGAGTCAGGATTAGCATTATAAGTATCATCGATGACTTCACTACCACTAACCCCTGTGATTAGCGCCAACCGTCCTTTTACTGCTTGCAAGCTCTCCAGACCTTGCTTAATGATCGTTAAATCCATTCCTACCGCTATTGCAGCTGCACTAGCCGCTAATGCATTCATTGCGTTATGACGACCCAAGAAGGCTAACTTTACGACTTGCTTTTCATCTGCAATTTGGATCAATAAACCCGCATTGATTAATTTACCCTTTACATCCGCATAATCATTCAATCCGAAAGTCATTGTTTTTCTATTTTCATTGCATGACAGCCAGTAATCCGCATATTGATCATCAGCATTAATCACGGCAATACCATCAGCACTCAAACCATTAAAAATCTCAGCCTTAGCACGTGAAACACCTTTTACATCAACAAAACCCGCTAAGTGTGCTGCGCCAGCATTATTTAAAACGGCCACATCGGGCTGTGTCATATCACTTAAATAATCAATTTCACCAAAATGGTTAGCACCCATTTCAACAACGGCATAATCATACCGTTGACGCAGCCTTAACAACGTCAACGGCAAACCGATCTCATTATTTAAATTACCAAAAGTCGCCATCACATCGCCTTTACAGGACAAAATAGCGGCCAACATTTCTTTTACGGTTGTTTTGCCATTGCTACCAGTTAAACCAATCACAGGCTTGTTGAATTGCTGTCTACAAGCTGCTGCAAAAATCCCTAAACTCTTTAACGTATCTTCAACAATAATTTGGGGCAGATCACAATTAATTTTTTGATGCACTAACGCAGCGGCTGCTTTATTTTCGATTGATTCGACAAAATTATGCGCATCAAAATTTTCACCCACTAAGGCGATAAATAGCTGATCATTCTGTATTGTTCTGGAGTCTGTAGAGACTGAGTTTATTTGCCGATCCCCACCATGCAACTCTCCACCCACTATCTGCGCAATGTCTTCAAGCCCTAACCACGTCATGCAGCCAGCTCCTGCAAGGCTTCTGCCGCCTGCTGCCGATCATCAAACACTTCTGTTTTGTGAGCAAATATTTGCACCTGCTCATGTCCTTTACCTGCGATCAAGACAACATCACCTGCTTGCGCTTGCCGCATTGCATGGCGAATTGCTTTAGCACGATTATGCTCAATCACTATATTTTCAGCCCGCTCAAAACCCGTCATAATATCTTGTACAATGGACTGTGGATTCTCAGTACGCGGATTATCATCGGTTACAATCACTACATCCGCATCTTGCTCGGCAATATTAGCCATTAATGGACGCTTGCCTTTATCTCGATCACCACCACAACCAAACACGCAAAATATACGCTGCTGCGTATGACCACGTAATGCTTTTAAGACGGACGCTAAAGCACCCGGCGTATGTGCATAATCCACTACGACCAACACATCAGCAGCATTAATTTTTTCCATACGACCTGGCACTGTTTTAACCTGATTTAAGGCATCCAAAGCATCCGTAAATTTCACATCTAATGACAACATCGCCGCCAATGTTGCTAATAAATTACTAAGGTTAAACCAGCCTAAAACTGCTGTATTTAACACACCTTTCTGATCCGCATAAAATATCTGAGCCTCTATGCCTTCATTACCAAAATATGCATTTTGAGCCATGAGCTCTGCATCAATTTTAGTGTTTTCAGACTTTACTGCATAACGCAAAACAGTCTTGTTATCGTCACGTTGATTGAGCGTCGTTACAATCTTTTGAGTAAAATCATCTTCATGGTTTAATACCACGGTATTAACCTCAGAACGCATAAACAATTTTTGCTTAGCCACTGCATAGTTTTCTACTGTGCCATGATAATCAAGATGATCCCGTGTCAAATTGGTCAACATAGCCACATCAAAATCAACACCATTAACACGCTCCTGATCTAAGGCATGCGATGAAACCTCCATCGCAATATATTCAACACCTTTACGGGCCAACTGATGCAACGTCTTATGCACCGTCAGCACATCGGGCGTTGTATGGGTTGCTTGTTGTAAATCATCAGGAAAACCTATACCAAGCGTTCCAATAACGGCGGCTTGATTGGCGGCTAATACATTCATAGCCTGTGCAAAAAAGTGAGTAACGGTTGTTTTACCATCAGTCCCTGTTACACCAATAATTTTTAAACCGTAGTTTGCTTTCACCTGCTGCTTATCATCGAGTATTTGATAATAGCACCGCGCTATCTCACCTACCTGTTGTGCCAATCCTTCAACCTCAATAACGGGAATTGTTAACCCTGCCAATACTCCTGATTGATTTGGCACAAAGCCTGATTCACAAATAATAGCGACCGCCCCTTGTTGCTGTGCTTTAAGCGCATATTCCATGCCATGCGCCTGCGTACCATTTAAAGCAACAAATAACGTGCCTCGCTTGACTTCGCGGCTATCCAAAGTCAAACCGATGACAAGCAAGTCAGCAGAAACATCAGCCATAGCATCACGATCGACACCTTTTACCTTCTCTAATAAATAGCGTAAGGGATGCCTTATCATGAAGCACCTCCTAGAGAATCACCACTACGCGCCTGTGCAGGCAGGTTATCAGGTGGAATATCCAATATTCTTAATGCACTCGACATAACTTTAGAAAAAACAGGAGCCGCCAACCGACCTCCTGATGCTTTTGCAACTTGCGGCTCATTAATCATGACGGCCACAACAATACGCGGATCTGAAGCAGGTGCCATACCAATAAAACTAACTATTTTCTTGTTTTTACGATAACGTTTGTTAATAAATTTATAAGCTGTTCCTGTCTTGCCTGCGACGTGATAGCCATCCACTTTTGCATTTTTTCCTGTTCCATTTTTACTCACAACAGAGGTAAGCATTCTTAGCACAGCCTTTGCATTTACTTCTTTCATAATGCGCTGCCCAACCGCCCCTTCACTTCTTTTATAAATCGTAGCAGGGTAAAGCACCCCGCCCGTTGCAAATACCGTATAAGCATGTGCCAACTGAAGTAAGCTGGCAGACATACCATAGCCATAACCCAGCGAAGCCCTATCTACTTTCACCCACTGGTCGTAATAAGATAACTTTCCTTCTGATTCATTAGGAAAACCTGCACTTGGCCTTCTTCCAAAGCCAATCCGACTAAGAAACTTCCACTGCCCGCGCGCCTTCATTAACAAAGCAACTTTACTTGCCCCTACATTGCTTGATTTTGCCAAAATCCTATCCAGCGTCATTGAGCCATAGTTTATAGGGTCTCTAATTTTAGTCTTACCCATATGAAGGTAACCCGGCGAGGTATCTATCTGCACATTTGGACCAATCACTCGCGCCTCTAAGGCCGCTGCTATCGTGAATGGCTTGATCGTAGAACCAGGTTCAAATGCATCCAACACTGCGCGGTTACGATAACGGGAAGGCTTTAGTTCTGAACGCACATTAGGATTAAACCCTGGCATATTCGCCATTGCCAATATCTCACCCGTATACGCATCAATCACAACAATGGAACCCGCCTTAGCATTTAATTGATACACCGTCCCTTTCAATTCTTTATACGCTTGAAACTGGAGACGCTTATCGATACTTAACGCAACATCCTGACCAGGCTTCATTTCCTGTATTTGCTCAATATTTTCAATCAGACGACCACGCCCATCGCGTACAACACGCTTCTTTCCAGATTCACCTGCCAATATTTGATTTTTAGAACGCTCAATACCTTCAACGCCTTTGTCATCAATATTGGTAAAACCCACCACATGCGACAACGCCTCACCCATTGGGTAGAAGCGTCGATATTCGGAAGTACTGCTAAAGGAGGGTAAATTTAAGCTCGCTATATCTTCTGATATTTCTGGTGGTATCTGCCTTGCTATGTATAAAAAACGTCTTTTTTTATTTCGATGTATTTTTTCTACTAATTTAGCCCCGTCAAGCTTCAAGTACGCCGCTACCTTCTGCAAACCCACATCCACTTCATCTAAACGCGCTTTCGCAAGCAGTGCTTCATCCTCATTTTCGCTCGCGGTTCCTTTAATAAGCCCCGCACGAACAGAGAAGAGTTTTTGGGGGTTACACCAAACCGATTCAACAGGGGAGCTAATCGCCAACGATTCATTATTACGATCAACAATCATACCCCGATAAGGTGGCACAGAAACAACCCGCATCTGTCTTTTATCTGCCTGTTTTTGCAGCCACTGTTGCTGAAAAACTTCTAGATAACCCGCTCTTAAAAGCAGCACACAAATAAGTGACAATAAGAAAATCAACAACGCAAAACGCCGCCCCCTGTAAACAGGAGGCAGCATATTTGATGCTCTTGCCTTTCTCATTGTTCTTTCACCATTTTAATATTTTTAACTTTCGGTATTCGCATACCCAAATCTTCACGTGCTTTTCGCTCAACATAAATCTCATTAAGCACCACACCTTGCTCTAATTTTAATCGACTCCATTGTGCAATCAAAATATTATGCTGTTTCGCTAATTTTTCGGATTGTACAAATAAGGTGCGCGATTGATGACGTTGCATAACAACAAAAATCGCCATTGCAATAACCGACAGGTACAACAAAACAAGCAAGATCACCTGCCATTTTGATGCATCCTTATCTTCGATAATGATCACGCTATTTTTTCTCCCGTTCTCATAATTGCGCTACGAGAACGTGCATTAACTGCAATTTCTTGAACAGAGGCTTTAACAGGCTTACCGATAATTTCAAAAACAACCGCTGGCATTCCATTTTTCTTTTGCCATTCGTCTAGCTGCGAATCCATTATTGGCAAGCCACGCGGTAATTTTGCTCGAGTAGACTTATCTTTTAAAAAACGCTTAACCATACGATCCTCCAAAGAATGAAAGCTAATGATTACAATCCGTCCGTGTTGTGCAAGTGAATGTATTGATCGCTGCAAACAACCTTCCAAATCATCTAGTTCTTTATTGATAAAAATACGAATTGCTTGAAAACTTTTTGTTGCTGGATTTTTGCCTTTTTTTTGCTTCGCCTTGGGTATTGCGCCCGCAATAATATTCGCCAAATGCAGCGTTGTTTCTATAGGGGATAACACTCTTTTTTTCACAATACTGCGTGCTATCCTGCGCGCAAACCGCTCTTCTCCAAACTGCCATAGCACATCTGCAATTTCTTTTTCTTCTGCTACATTGATCCATTCAGCCGCACTTTCTCCAACCTCTGGGTTCATGCGCATATCCAGCTCACCATCACGCTGAAAACTAAAACCACGCGACGCATCATCTAATTGGGGAGATGAAACACCTAAATCCAACAATAAACCATCAGGCTTTCTGTTAATTTCCAACTGCTCTAGCGCACGAGGGAAGTCCTTAAACGAACCCTGCCAAACGACTACTCGTGCATCCTTTTTATATTTTTCTTTTGCATAGGCTATTGCCTGAGGATCTTTATCGATCAACAAGAGGCATCCGCTTTTATTTAATCGTGATAAAATTAAGCTTGAGTGACCACCACGCCCAAAAGTCGCATCAATATAAAAACCATCATTTTTAACAGCCAAGGCATCGACTGCCTCTTTCAACAATACGGTTTCATGTTGAAATTCTGCCGCTGGATCATTCATAGTTACTACTCTTTACAAAGATATTTGACTTAATACATCATCCGTTTCTAAATTGCCTTGAGCCTCAGCCAACCACTCATCTCTTTGCATATTCCATGTATCCACACCCCACAGCTCAAACTTATTCGCCTGACCTATCAGTACAGATTTTTTTTGTAGGTTTGCATATTCACGCAAGGGTAGAGACAAACGCACACGACCTTGACTATCCAGCTCGACCTCAGAGGCATGACCTAAAACTAGTCGTTGCATGTTTCTTACACTGCGATTCATATTGGGCAACCCCATCAATACCTGCTCCACTTTCAGCCATTGATCCATTGGGTATAGCAACAAACAACGATCGGTATGATCAACTGTAATCACCATCTCACCCGATGCATTGGCAGTAATTGAATCACGGTAACGCGCAGGGATAGCTACACGCCCTTTAACATCGATATTCAAATTAGAAATACCACGAAACATCCGTCAAATTCCCTGCTTAGGAAAAGACAAACCACCTTTCCCCACCAATCACCACTTTGATCAATTATAGCCCCCCAACCCCCCTAGGTCTAGAGCTAATCACGGTGATTTTCTATACAAGACAATTACTTAGATAGACGGTATTAATGAAGAACATTAACAAAAAGAGAAGTTTTAGGGGTTACAAACAACTAAAAACAGAACTTAACAAGTTACTTTAAGTATAAACGATTGTAATCTTTGTTATAAAATTAACTTTTAGGGATAGAGATGCTTATTATACCCCCAGAAAGAGGTATCAACGACTTCAATAAAAAGTGTAAAGAACTTATTTTATGATTAATTATTAACCATAATAAGCAGAAGAAAAAAGCAAGATAGATTAGACGAAATTATTCAGAAAAATGTGTATATAAAAAATAGAGTCGACCGATAAGCCGGGTTCTGTCTTGGACAATCATTCATCTGGAACTATGTCGCCATAATCCTCAAGCAATCTACCCGAATACAACGCGGGTCGCGCCAATGTATTCCTATTTGATTTTGCTCCGAACGGGGTTTACCTTGCCACAAACGGTTACCCGTTGTGCGGTGCGCTCTTACCGCACCCTTTCACCCTTACCTCACCACTCACGAGCAGTGGGGCGGTCTTCTCTCTGCTGCACTTGCCGTCAGCTCGCGCTGCCCAGATGTTATCTGGCGTTCTACCCTATGGAGCCCGGACTTTCCTCCCCTTTATGCTCTACAAGAGAGTATAAAAGCGCGATTGTCTGGTCGACTCTGCGCGCTATCCTAACAAAGCTATTAACGACTTCATACTCTTTTTATTTTTCTCTTCCAAGCCCTTCTTTCTTCGTCATTTACCAATGATAATAGTAGGAAAGGGATAACGCATCGCTTTGCTTTTCATAAGTAAGCCGAAGTGCATTATTTTTATCAAGCGCGTAGCGCGTTTGCCAGCTTATTGTTTTATCTTTTTTGCCATTGTTTAGGTTTGTTTCCCAACCTATTTCCAATACTGATTTCAATGCGGGATGCGGCTTTACAATAAACCCAATATTCGGTGTCAGCAGAAAATCATCTGCTTTCGCATGATAATGCGTATCAAGCATCACATAAGACAGCATTTTTTGAGAAGTTTGCCATGCCTTGCCTACCCCTACAGATAAAAATAACCCATTACAATCAGCACAGTACTTATTTCTAGCCTTTATACCAACGGCGATACGCCACGACATTTCACTTTCCTGATAAAGTTTTGTAGGTGAAATGTTTAGCTTCTGAACACTCGCCAAATTAAAATAATCCAATGAGAGCTTTTTCTTCTCCGTTGATTTAAAACTCAAATCAAAAAATTTTAGCGCCGAGTTCGCCAATACCCCATAACGATCTGTCAATAAATCATAATGAATCGCTGTCATACCCAAACGTAAAAAATGCCCCCCCTTATCTTGCCCAAACCCCACAGAAAATAAACGGGGCTTAGAACCTTCGGCGGGAGAGGTCATGGCCGATATTGATGATACTGCCCGCTCACTATTCGCAACAGGCAATTGCAAACGCATCAACAATAGCTGATTTTTACGCTGCTTTAACACAGTCCATTGTGGTTTATCCTGCTCTGCATCGATTAGTTTATACTGATAATAAGCCAGCATAACGTCAATAATCTGCGCCTGTCTCATCGTATTTCTAGCGCCCAACAAATCTTTAGTCAGCGATTTAGAACTCGCTAATAGCTTATTAACCAATAATGCATCTTGTTGCTGCAATTGATCAAACTGATGATAAAGTTTACGCTCGCTTGAAGGCAAAAAGGTGATTTTTTTAATATAGCGAGACTGCTCAATATCCGTCAATTTTTGAAACAGTGAAATTGGCAAATACCAAGGTTGAATCCGCGATGTAAGCGATTTTTCTGTCACCAATTCCAGCAACTCCGCAACTCGATAAGCACAATTTTTCTTTAAAAAATAATAGGTTGATTTCATTCCCATCACTTCCCATAAGTGATACACCAAAAAACGTTGCTGCTCTGAGGTTAAATCCAGCTCATATTCCCACATATCACGTAATTCCTGACGCGAATAAACTCGATCTTGCTTATAAAACGCCTTATCGCGAAAACGTGAAACATAACCGCCAAATAACCCCTTAATAATGTAAACAGGAATTGTTTCACTATCAGGAACCTGTGCACCATAGTTAATCGATTGATCTAGCAGGTTACCGCTACTATTTTTATACTCACTATTGTTCAACTTAACCAACAAATGCCCAAAAGTCGACGCAGGGTTGCCAAAATACCCCCCAACTAAAACCAAGCTGATGGAATTAAGCGATGAAAATTTAGCCCACTGCTGCAAACGCTCACAGCGTGCTATGGGTAGGTTCTTTTCATTAAAATTAAGCTGCTGTTGCAACCAATAAAAACGCGCAGGAAATCGACATTGAGCATGTTGATTAGCATCGCCATTAATCACTTGAAACATAGCCCGCAACGTTGCTTCCAACTCAACTTTTGGGTTACGCGTATGACTGATAAAAAACTCAGGGCTAAGAATTTCACTACGTTGCACTGATTGATGACGATCAAAATGCAATAAACGTAACCAAGTAGGGCTTTTTTCCAAGCGGAGATTATCTGCC
This sequence comes from Cocleimonas sp., assembly GCA_023145535.1. Taxonomy (GTDB): domain Bacteria; phylum Pseudomonadota; class Gammaproteobacteria; order Thiotrichales; family Thiotrichaceae; genus JAGLBW01. The sequence continues at coordinate 10,715 of JAGLDQ010000221.1, forward strand.
TGCAATAAAACACGTTGCAGCTCCAACGGGCTATTAACTGGGGAGGCTGAAACTTGACCCATGCATAAAAAAAATAGAAAGATACAAAAAATGATAACTCGATATTTTTTTTCTGAAGGGGATTGAAACATAGAGGAAGCATCTGATTTATAGGAGAGTGATTTTGACTTGTACTTAAAGG
>JAGLDQ010000222.1 GCA_023145535.1 Cocleimonas sp.
CGGTGTGTTTTGCGAAAGCGTTTTCTTTAGAGCGACCTAATCACTCAAGCACTTTAGGGACTAAATATAAATTATCTTCTGTCGCAGGTGCAATCGATTGAAATTTTTCACGCTCATCAACCGCTGTTACCACATCTTCACGTAAACGTTGTGATATATCTTGCGGATGTGCCATTGGCTCAATACCCGTGGTATCGATGGCATTCATTTGCTCGACAAGATCAAAAATTTCAGAAAGGCTCTCTGAGTATTGTTGCGCTTCCTCGTCACTAATCGCAAGGCGCGCTAAGAGCGAGATTTTTTTAACTTCTTCAGTACTTAAGGACATAATCATTCGTTTCGGTTAGTGCTTTTTGGAAGACGCAATTTAGCATAATTTGCGGGTTGTTGTCTTTTACATTTTACGGGATAAATAATCTGACGATTGCCTCATGGGATAATCTGTGGATGTCAGATTTTCTGACTGACTTCTTAGCGGTACTCCGTGTTTTGGCGAAATAATATGTGGTTATTGATACCATTGTTTCCAACCTTCTTGATAATATTGTAAGAGGGGTTGAGAGGATAAGCGATTGGCTTTCACCGCTATTTTTTGCATATCTTTGGGGAATTGAAAGAGCTGTGCTAAGGATAAAGGCGCTAAGAAGCGATATTCATGGTTAGCTAGTTTAATTTTCGATACCGTCAGGGGGTGTCGTGACGCGAGTACAAATCCCCATTCGCCAAAGCTAGGAACATGGACATGATAAGGCAGGGTGTACCATTGTTCTTGTTGTTCTGCCACAAAGGTTGGTTGTTGTAGTGTTTTATTGATCGACCAGAAAGCTTTGTGTGAATACAGTGGCGAGGTTGCCTGTGTCACTAAAGCGCCTGCTTGGGAGAGATGCTGTTTGACTAGCTTATAAAAAATAGTACTGTATAAGCGTGACAGGCTAATATTATTCGGGTCTGGAAGATCAATAATAATGACATCATAGAGCTGTTGATCTTGTTCTAAAAACTTCCATGCATCCTGATTAAAAATAGTCACTTTTTCATTGTTCAAGGCATTTTTATTGATTTTTTTCAGTAACGGCTTTGTTTTAAAGAGTTGCGTAACGGCTGGGTCTAAATCAACCACCGTGATTTTTTTTATGCGGGGATAGCTAAGAAGTTCTCGTACTGCCAAGCCATCGCCTCCGCCTAGAATTAGAATATTCTCCGCCGTTTGAACTAACCCCATCACCGGATGAACCAAAGACTCGTGATACCGATATTCATCAAAGCTATCAAACTGCAATGCACCATTAATATAAAAACGGAGGCGCTGATTACGTTTTGTTAGCACTAAACGTTGTTGATAGGGCGAATTTTCAGTATAAATAAGGGTGTCTTGATATAGGCGTGTTTCCATGCGGCTAACAAAGGAGGATGAGACAAAAAAACCAGCCACTAAAATAATCAGCAGCGTGACACCATAGAGAAACAAAGCGCGTGATTGACTGATTTCGGCCTTAAAGATAGATAAAGCAAGCAAGCCAATGGCGGTATTAAAAATGCCAATTAACAGCCCAGACTGCATTAATCCCAATTGTGGCATCAACACCAGCGGAAACACGAGGGCAGCAATGAGTGCGCCAATATAATCTGCCGTAAAGACATTGGAAACATTGGTTTTTAACGAAAAGTGTTCTTTTAAAATACGAATAACTAACGGTATTTCAATCCCTAAAAGCGTTCCGAGTAAGATAATAACTAAAAATAAAAACGGGGTGTAATTGCCTATAATAGCAAAGGCAAAAAATAACAACGGAGCAGATAAACCGCCTAGCAAGCCCACCAACAGTTGCAAGCGTACAAATTGTTTCGGTAACTCTCCTTCAATAAAGCGTGATACCCATGCTCCGACCCCCATAGAGGTCATAAATAAGCCAATCACAAGCGAGAATTGATAGACCGAATCGCCTAATAAATAACTAGAAAGGGTGCTAATTAATAATTCATAGATTAAACCACAAATGGCAATCGCAAAGGTCGCAAAAAGTAGTGTTATCTGTTGGCGGTGTTTATAAATTTCCACTGTGGTTTTCTAATGGATGGCCGCAGAGTAAATCATACCCAGTGATAAAATAACGGCAGCAATAACGATTGCCAGTGCAATATTCCCTTCTTCGGTAATTTTTTTGACTAAAGAGTAAGGTGTTACCTTTTCCATTACCCAAAGAGAAAGCATAAAAAGTCCAAAGCCTAAAACACCGTATACCAGTGTCGAAAAAATGAATTCAAGCGTTAATTGTGATGTCATAATAGTTTGTTTTTAAGTTGTAAAATAAGTGATCGATTGGTGAAAATGAGTAAAAAAGTCTCCTTACTTCCCTCCCCGATATCCACCTGAACTATATCCTGAGCTTCTACGGCGGCTAGCGTAAGCAGAACTACTGCTGCCAGAGCGGATACTGGGCGGGTATTGGTAATGTATTGATTGTGCATTCACATCAACGCCGCTATAGGTTTTTATTGCAGCGAACAGGGTTAAGCCTGTAAAAAGTAGCATCATCACGCGTATCATTAATCCCCCGCTAATTCCCAGCGTTTCTTTTCAAAAGCGCTACGTGACATAAAAGCGGCGATAACCATGCCAATACTAAAGAGCAACAATAAAACAAAATAAGAGGGTGTAATATAGTTTTCCTTAATGACTAATTGTATCTTGTCGACGGGTAATGGCATTTTTGCATCAAAGCTAAAGGTATAAACGCCTGCTTTTGCCACCGCAAAATTAGATTCGACTTGGGTAACTCCTTTTTTAATGTTTTGACCAAATTGAACAATGATTTTATGGCTTGTTTTGTGGGTTATTTTTGCATTGAGTAAGGCCCCTGCTTTATGGGTATTGATGGTCATTATAATGAGTTGATTAGGATGCTTTACGCTAAAGTCATAGCTTGATTTAGTCAGTCCCTTTGAAATTTTTGTCATTGCCACAGGCTCAGGTTTAATCGTGCTACCTTGTAAAAATAACCAAATAAAAAGGGTAATAACAAGCGAAATAAGAACAAAAGGTTTGGCCGCTTTTGCTAATGGTTGTAGGAATTTTGATTTATACGGTTTTAAGCGATGCATCTTAGCCGCAGGATAGGCGCTACTAAGATCAAACTCCCGCTCAATCTCATCGGCCTCCATGTACTCACCAAAATAGTACTCTTGCTCATTCGCATTACGCTCAGCAGAAAATTGGTAGGGGGGATCAATTGCCTCAGCTAAGGAGGTGGTGTCATCAATACGGGCAACCCAAGTTAACTCACCAATCACATAAATAATTTTCGCTTGATAACTATCGAAAAAACGAAATTTTTGCTGATTTACTTTAACTTTATTTTTAGCTCGTAAATTCCATAAGCTTTTATTCGGTAAGTCGCGGCTACGGCGTAAAAATACCCAGTTCCCTGATTCATAAACCAACCAAGCATACCCATGTGTGGGTGAAAATATCTGATAATCTATCCAAAACTCACCCTCTCCTGTCCATTCGATCATACCGACCACCGTGAATAAGACATTTTTTAGTTTGCCTTGTGCGCCGAGGGTTAAGGGAGAGTAAGAAGGGGGCGCTTGGTCTAAAAATTTTGCTAAAAGCTTATAATCTTCATGTGGATTCATCACAGCACCACAATATCGACAGGTGATACTTTTAATTTTATGCCCCGCATTGAGCATAAGCGGGGCGCTACAGCTCGTACATTTTATACTCCTTACCGTTGTCTCGCTCATCCGTCGACCTGAATTTCAAAAGGATCAACCCATAAGCCACGAAATGCTGTGGTTCTTGTTTCATAAAACGCAATGCTAAATAGCTTTCTACCCGCTTTGGAGAAATGAACATAATCAAAATGCTCACCTTTTGTCACTAACTCTGGAAGCTCGCCCTCAAACCCGTCACAAACGGCGTGACCCAGCTCCGTGACAAGCCAACCTTTAATACTAGCGTCTAACTGTAACTGTTCAAAGATAATATCCTCAGGTGCATTTACTTGATTTTCAAAAACAAAGTCGCCCTCATCCACACTAACCCAAAGTCCCTTGCCGGCATTATTAATCGTCCACCACTCATCCCAAAACCCCGTTTCATATTGATAACGAACATGACCAACGGGAAGATAAGCGCTTTTTTTATAAGAAAAGGATTGTTGCAATTGAATCAAGCCAAGTTCCTGAGAAAGAACGGATTGTTTGCCTGCCAGTCGCACCGCATCATCTTCGAGAAAAATAACCGAACTACAATACTCACAAGCACAGAGTTTACTGTGGCGAAACTTTAAGGATAGCGCACCGCCACATTGTGGGCAGTTAATATTATTTTTATACATAGTTGTACGAATTCAGCGTATAGAAGTACTCGCTCAAAGTTAATTTAACAATTTTATGCGCTGTTTTTTAATTTTCTGCGTTGTTGTTCGGGTTACTTAGCTCCCGTCGCAACGCCTTGAAGTTTAAAAACAAAAAATGGTTAGCTTTATTTTACCCGAGTATTTCAATTGATCTTTATTATTTTCTGTTAATGCTTTTTTGAAAGGCATAATCTAGCATAATTTGCGTGTTATTGTCTTTTTTCATTTTCCTTGATGAGGAGAAAGCGTTGATAGGCAACTTGGAATGCCATGAGAACGTATAATTTAAGCAACATCATCGCAATCGAATCTTGAATACTCTCTGAAAATTGCTTCACCTTGCAACGTTTGAGCACTTTAAAATGAAAATAATTATTGCAAAAAGTCTACTCTTTACCAGCATAGGCATTGTGCTGAATTTTATCTTTAAATCAATGGCCGCCAAACTAATTGAAAAAGAAGAGCTAGGGTTGTTTTTTACCGCCATTGACATCTTTTCTTTAACGCTTTTACTACTGGTCGGCTTCCGTTCTTCGATGGTAGTTTGTTACTCAAAAACCAAAGATGATATTAATATTACTAATATTTTTCGTTATTTTTTATTCGGGATTGTGTTTATTTCATGGCTGCTTGTCATTCCTTATTTAAAGCACAAAATGGGCGTGAATATACATTATTGGTATTTAGTTTTTCTGATGTTATCAATGGGGGTGGTTGCTTATCTGGGTAATCAAATAGCAATGTATCGGCATTATAATATTATCAACAAAATCACCTTAATAGAGCCATCGTTAGTATTAGGCTGGTTTATTATTGCCTATTATGGTGTGGGAGTACGGGGTTACCATGCCTTATTTATTTCATCCGTTATGGGGACGCTCGGTGTTGCTTCCTATATCTTTATTGCGCGCAGAAAGTTAAGTACAGAGCCTGTTTTTAGACGTATTGAAATGACGGAGGATATGCGTCAATTTCTGAAAAATTCTATTATTTCGACGTTAGAATTTGGGTCAAGCATCGTCATGATTTATTTAAGTATTGTGTTGATTATGCATTATTATACATTGGATGATTTGGCCAACTTTCAAGTGGTCGTGAAGACCCTTTTTGTGTATATGATTTCCCTCTTTGTTTTCCCTATTTTTAGATTTATTTTACCTGAACTTTCCAAGCTAATTAATACGGGTCAGCATCAAGCGATTAGCCAGCTTAAAAAAGAGATGTATCAATTTTCCATTGGAGTCTCTTTGGTCTTTTTTCTGATTACATGGCTGTTTGCAGAGTCCCTAATTACACGGGCATTCTCAGAAGAATACAAACAATCCTATACCATGCTCTTGCACCTTAGCCCTTTTTTCGTCTTTGTGATGCTGAATGCTTATAATATCTCTTACATAAAAGCATCAGGGAAATTCTGGTGGGCATTCTTCTTGAGAGTGAGCGGTAGCTTTATGGTTTTACTGTCATTTTATCTACTTAAACAGTTTTCAGACTCGATTATTATCGTCGCATTGAGTCTAATCTGGGGGTATGTGGGTATGTTTATTATCTCATTTTTATTGGAGCGTCGGCTTAGGCGAGCAGTCGCTTTATCTCGTTAGGGAAGGGGGTATTCACCTCCGATAATGGCTAGTTTTATTCTTATCTCAGTCTACAATGAAGAGACTTTATAAACGAATACCT
>JAGLDQ010000223.1 GCA_023145535.1 Cocleimonas sp.
TTTATCAAGTTATCGGGGTGAGTTTTTTATTTGCTACCGTTATAGAAGATACCTATTAAGAATATCTGAATGCGTCTCTTATACGGGCAAATGTAGTCTTACGCGTGCTCCAATATCTGGCGATACTAATAACTCCATTCTTCCTCCCGCTGCTTCTATAATTTCATTACTGACAGCGAGTCCGATCCCTTGGCCTTCTGTTTTATTGTCAGCGCGCATACCGCGTTTAAGAAGTGTCGAAGGGTTTTTATCTGGAAAGCCAAGTCCATCATCATCAATATCAACAGTAATGGTTTCGCCATTGTTTGTTGCTGTTACGGATACAACTTGTTCGCAGAAACGACAAGCATTATTGATCAAATTGCCAAAAACTTCGAGTAAATCATCTTTATCCATACGGCATTGAGAGCTTTCATCAACATTTATATCAATCTCAAATGATTTGGTATGATGCACTTTTAGCATGGGTGTTTTGAGTCGATATAAAATAGGGCGAATATTCTGCCTTTGGATGTTGGTATTATGATCGCTGATCGTTGCACGACGAAGTTGGTAAGCGATGATGTCATTCATTCGAGTGACTTGGTTCACTAGTGTTGTATTTTGTTGTTCAGTTAGTGTGGTGTTGCTTTCAGCAAATCCTTGTAAAACGGCTAATGGTGTTTTTAGGCTATGTGCAAGATTATCTAACGACTCTCTGTAGCGCTTTTTTTGTCCTTTTTCCACGCGTACTAAGGCGTTAATGGCGTGTTTAACTTCTAGTAGTTCGGTAGGGAACTTACCTTTTACAAATTCTTGATTGCCGGACTCGATATCTTTAATTTCTTGTTCAAACCTTTTGACAGGTTGGATGACTAAATAACTATTGACTAGTTGTGCGAAAATAACCAGCATGGTAGTGATTAGTATTAAAACAATCGCTTGCTCAATCAGGTTGGAGTTAGCCTTTTCCATTTCCTTGGCCGATTTTGCTATTATGAGCTGAAAATTTCGAGTACCTTCTGAAAAGGCGCTATGGTAGGCAAGATAATTATTGGATTTGCTTTCTTGGCGTCCTTTAATTGCATTGTTTGCCGCAAGAATTTCTATTTTATTGTTACCATTATTGATGTGCTTTTTGGCCTCTAATGTAGGCAAGGCATTTAAATATTCTTTTGGATAGGGTGGTTTGTTAGGGTTGGCATGATTGTGATTACCGCTGTCAAATGCTTGGCTGTGCCATATCAATTGATTGTTGTCGGTATTGACAATATAGACGAAATTAGTGTCGCTATTTGTTGTCAAGTGCTGCTTATTTAGCATTGCTTGCGTTTCTTCAATCAGATCAGGCTCTATGTAGTATCGGCCTGTTTCTCTATTGTAGCTAATAATGCCTAAAATTTCTCCGTCTAGCGAGGATGCGCTGATGCGGGCATCCTCAATATGGGATTGCTGTTTGGTGTAATAATAGACTCCGCTTAGTAATAGTAAACCCAGTATGGTAATGATCACGGAGCTAAATAGTTGACGACTAAATAATGATTTTGCTATTCCTGAGCAAGTTCCATTTTTTACAGGTGCAGGAAGGTCTAGGTCTGTTGAACTCATTTTTATTATTGCCTTTAGAGAGTATTTATAATTTTGTGCTATTATTTTCTAGCAAGCATGAAGCGGTAGCCTCGGCCTCTTAACGTTTCGATCGGATGTAACGTTCCATCTGGGTCTAGTTTCATGCGTAATCGACGGATAAAAACTTCGATGACATTGCTATCACGATCAGACTCTTCGTCATACATGCTTTCGGTTAGCTCTGTTTTGGATATAACCTCACCCGCATGAAGCATTAGATGCTGTAGAACCTTATATTCAAAAGCAGTAAGATTAACTTCATGATCGTTAAGATAAACGCGTTGTTCAGAGGTGTTTAAACGTACTGCGCCACACGTGAATTCAGCTTGTGACCAGCGCCCAGTACGGCGTAATAATGCACGTAATCTGGCAAGTAACTCTTCTTTGTGGTACGGCTTGTCAAGATAGTCATCAGCACCAGCCTCGAGGCCACCGACGCGATCTTGCCAACTTGTTCTTGCGGTAAGAATGAGAATAGGATAGTCAAGACCTCGATCACGTACCCTTTTAATGATATCCAAGCCGTCCATTTTAGGAAGGCCTAAGTCAACTACAGCGATATCAATAGGATATTCAGTGGCATAATAAAGCCCTTGCTCGCCATCTTTTGCCGCATCAACGACGAAGCCTGCATTTTTTAATACTTCTGATAGTTGGTTTAGAATTTCTTGCTCGTCTTCTATTACTAGAACTCTCATAGATCCCTGATTCTCCCCTAAAATTGAATCGCTTTTTAAGTGTGTTGTTTGAAAGCTTTATTTTTTGTTACTTTATTTTTACTATGAAAAAAGCTTTGTATATCAACCTGCTTAAGATATTTTTGTTAGTACAATATGGTGTGTTATTTTGCTTAAAGTGTGTTGTTTTTTAACAAGCAAAATAGCTGGACGATTGTATAACGAACAAGCAGAAAAAGATAGTAGGTAGAGAAAAAGAGACGAGGTAAAAATTATTTGCCGCAAACTTTTAGTGTTTCTCGTTTGCCCCCTTTTGTTTTAATAACAATGCGGTAGCACCCAGAGCTTTTTAGAAGACGATTTGAAAGGATTTTGATATTCCGACCAAATTTTTTAACGGCAAAAGACTTCGCGGCTAAGCTCGTTGGTTTGGTAACAAGCTTAACTCTATCTGTTTTTTTGATGGGTGCTTTGGGTGATAAAGCGTGAGTGCTTGTAATGATTAATGAGCTGACTATTAAGCTGGAGAAAAAGACGAACGCTAATTTAGTGTGTTTCATGATTATAGGTGCTCCCTGCAATAAAACATCATCCTGATGTATGGAAAAGGTTGTTAATATTATTTGTTGGTATATTTTGAAAAATAATAACTTGCTTAAAATTTATTATGTCAATATATTGGCATAATATGAAATTGATAAAATATATGCAGGTTAATAAATTTACTAATTAACTCGTGTTTTGTAATTGCTAACCAGGTAAATAGCGATAATGCCCTGTAATATTTAATTTAAATAAAACATCCTCTAATTGAGGGCCTTTGCCAATGTTATGCGCGATAATAGGTCTTTTCAGGTCATTAGAGATAAGATTAGTGACGATGCCGATATGCGGTAAGCTTGGTGATATATTCCATGTGACAATATCTCCTGGTCTATAGTCATTTGCATTTTTTGATATGGGTAAATTTATTCCATTCCGCGAAAAAAAAGAACGTAAGTTTGGCACACGGCGGTGATCAATATTGGAGTCTGGTTTTAATAGCCCCCATTTTTTAAAGCTTGGGTATTCATGAAAGCGTTGCGACATATCCTCATTAACCCGTTGCTGTAAGTCAATTCCGAGCTTTCTATACGCGCGTATTACAACATCAGTACAAACCCCTTTATTGCTGGGTACGTCGCCTAATGGAAAGCTAATGCGGCGATAGGAGCCGTCATAGGTTACTTTGTGGTAAGTGCGCTCGATAGCCGCATCAACTAATTTTTCAGAGTAGCTTGTTGCTATGCTGTTAATGGGTAATGAAATCAATAATAGTATTGGTAGTATAATAAGTTTTTTTTTGTAGTTCATATTTTATAGGTTTTATTATTTTAATATGACCTATAAATAGATTATGCGATGCCATTTCCTTGTAATAATGTATTAAAAACCATTTTAAAAGTAGCATGCTGATAGAATTTATCTAATAATAATTTTTTATAGGTATAGTTATTGCATAGATAGTGAATGGCTTCTTTCGCTTCATGATCTAATAAGAAATGTTCACCCTCTGCAAAAAAGTGAATAGTTTGGTTATCTTCAATAAATGCCAGTCTTAGCCAGTTTTTTCGTTTGTAATGATTGGATGTTTGTTTTTTTTCTCCTTCTTCTTCAAGCGCATAATCACCTTTTGTTTCAGTTAAGTATTTTCCAAGCCAAACTGAAAGTGAGTTTTTTTCAGAATCAAGTCCTTTTAGTATTATTTTAGAAAGTTGTTCAATATCATATTGGGATATTTCTGCTGGATTAGTCTGAAGTATTCTTTCTTTATCTCTATAGCGGGAGTCGAATGTTGGGCTATTGATCGTTGAGTCTACCCAGTTATAGATTAACTCACGCTGACTCGGGGCGCGAAATCCAACAGACAGGGTCATACAGTCATTATCTTGAGCAATACCATAATGTGGCATATTGGGAGGGAGATATAACATATCGCCTGGTTTTAATATCCAATCATTATCGGAGTCGAAATATTTTAAAATGCTTAAAGCGCAATTTTCCAGTGTTTCTTTATTAAAATCTTCTTTGCTATCTATATGCCATTTTCGCTCACCCGATGTTTGAATGAGAAATACATCATACTCATCCGTATGCGGGCCAACAGAACCCTCTATTGTGGCGTAGCTAAGCATTAAATCATCTAGCCGCCAGTTAGGGATAAAATGAAACTTATTCATGATTTGGCGTAATTCAGGAAAATAACGCTCTAGATCATTCACTAATAATGTCCAATGCGATTCAGGCAGATTGGCAAATGTATCATCGTCAAACGGGCCAAATAATGACTCCCAAGGTTCATTGCCATTTTCCAGCACAATACGCGAAGGTGACTCGGTATCGCAGGCAATACCCGCTAATTCTTCCGCGCTAATATCAATAGGAGAGCCATCAAATGCTTGGCGTACCAATAAGGGTTTTTGTTGCCAGTATTCAGAAAGAAATGCTTGGTAGCTTAGACCGCCAAGCATTTTTTGTTTGCTAGTTGGATTCATGGGTTAAACCTTGAAAAAATTAAAACCACGGGATACACAGAAAATATGAAAAAATAAAGCGTATTTAAGTACTAAGAAGCCTGCGCGAAACAATGTCCCGATTGCTAACTTGTACCCAAGGCGCATAGTAATTTTTTATCCCATCTGAAATAACAATTCTGCGTTATCACGGCGGGGAGTTATTCAACGCTCATTTCGAAGACTCTTTTATCTTTTCTTTCCGTGTTTTTCGTGGTTTAAAGAGTGATATTTAGATTCTCTTAGCCTGCTCAACCGCATTACCAATATAATTAGCAGGAGTCATTGCAAGTAACGTCTCTTTAGCATCTTGTGGTATCGCTAAATTATTGATGAAGACTTGTAAACCTTCTGGTGTAATACGCTGTCCTCGCGTTAATTCTTTGAGCTTTTCATAGGGTTTTTCAATACCGTAGCGACGCATGACGGTTTGAATGGGTTCTGCCAACACTTCCCAATTATTATTTAGATCCGCTGCTATCACCGCTTCATTAACTTCGAGTTTGCTAATTCCTCTTAATGTGGATTGTAGCGCAATACTGGTATGCCCCATTCCAACGCCTAAAGTTCTCAATACGGTGGAGTCAGTCAAATCACGTTGCCAGCGTGAAATGGGTAGTTTTTGTGATAAATGATTCATTAATGAATTCGCAATCCCCGCATTACCTTCGGCATTTTCAAAGTCAATCGGGTTGACTTTATGCGGCATCGTTGATGAGCCTACTTCGCCAGCGATGACTCTTTGCTTAAAGTAGCCCAGTGAAATATAGCTCCAAATATCACGGCAATAATCAATTAAAATAGTATTGAAGCGTGCAGTCGCATCAAATAATTCAGCAATATAATCATGCGGTTCGATTTGAATGGTGTAAGGATTCCACTCAAGTCCTAATGATTCTACAAAATCTTTGGCAAAGGCTTCCCAGTTGATTTTAGGGTAGGCACTATAATGTGCATTATAATTGCCGACCGCCCCATTTATTTTTCCTAATAGCGGTACGGTTTGAATTTGATCATATTGACGTTGCATGCGGTAGGCGGTGTTTGCCATCTCCTTACCTAAAGTTGAAGGTGAGGCAGGCTGTCCATGAGTGCGGCATAGCATGGGAATCTCAGCCTGATCATGCGCCATTGTGGTGATGGCATGAATGGTTTTCTCAATCTCAGGAAGGAGAACATTGTCGCGTCCACCTTTAATCATCAATGCATACGATAAATTGTTAATATCTTCAGAGGTACAGGCAAAATGAATAAATTCACTGACCGCATTAATTTCTTCATGATCCGCCACCTTCTCCTTTAAAAAATATTCAACGGCCTTTACGTCATGATTCGTTGTACGTTCGATTTCTTTAACTCGTTCCGCATCATCCTCAGAAAAATGGTCAATAATGCTTTCAAGATGGGTATTGGCATCGCTAGAAAACGCAGGTACTTCTGTTATTTCAGTATGTTGTGCAAGTGCTTGTAGCCAGCGTACTTCTACTAATACGCGGTATTTTATCAGGCCAAACTCACTAAAATAGGGACGTAAGGATGCAGTTTTACTCGCATAGCGCCCATCAACAGGAGAAAGCGCGGTTAGCGTGGAGGGGATAGAAAACGAAGATAAGCTCATAGGGAAAACTATTTGGTATTTAATTTAAGTCACCTTTGTGCAAGAAAGTACGAATCATTCAAGCGCAAAATGTAACGAAAAAGGGTTAAGAAAATAAGTAAAACACGATAGTATAGACGCAAATTTTATTGAGACTAGATTATTAATAATAAAATTAATAGATTTTTTTTGCGGAATAAAGAACAGGGAGAGTATTCCAGCATGAGTAAACCAATAATAGCCAAACTCTTGGCTACTTCGGCGCTATTGTTACTAACAATGATGAGCAGCGCAGCCGAACTACCAAATTTTACAAAGTTAGTGAAAGCACATAGTGCCGCTGTTGTGAATGTAAGTATAGAAAAGGAGGATAATCAAAAGCAGTCAAGCGTTTATCAGTCTGACAAGAGTGGTAATAGTAATGAGCTACTGGATGATTTGGCGAAGCAGTTTGGAGAGGAAGAGGAGGACTCTAGCTCGATTGGTTCGGGTTTTATTATTTCCCATGATGGTTATGTACTGACAAATCATCATGTTGTCGATGGCGCGGATAAAATTATTGTCAAGCTGAGTGATCGTCGTGAAGTTTCTGCTAAATTGATTGGTAGCGACAAACGTAGCGATATTGCTTTATTAAAGATTGAAGGCTCCAAGTTTCCAGTGCTTAAAATAGGGAGTTCAAAGCAGCTAGAAGTAGGGGAGTGGGTGATTGCCATTGGTTCGCCTTTTGGGTTTGATCATAGTGTAACGGCTGGGATTGTTAGCGCAAAAGGGCGCAGTTTGCCCGAAGAAAATTATGTACCCTTTATTCAGACCGATGTTGCAATAAATCCTGGTAATTCAGGTGGCCCGCTCTTTAATATGCAGGGCGAGGTCGTCGGTATTAACTCGCAAATCTACAGTAATCCATCCGGAGGGTTTATAGGATTGTCATTTGCCATTCCTGTCGATGTAGTAAAAGATGTCGTTGCACAGCTAAAGGCAACTGGTCGTGTCAGGCGTGGTTGGTTGGGGGTTTATATTCAAGAGGTTACTGTTGATTTGGCGAGGTCGTTTGGTTTGAGTGCGCCATCAGGGGCGTTAGTTGCTGAGGTCATCAAAAAAGGGCCAGCTATTTCGATATTAAAGCAGGGTGATATTATTCTTGAGTTCAACCATCAGAAGGTAGATATTGCCTCAGACCTACCCATCGCGGTAGGGGGGACACCTATCGATCAAGAGATTGATGTGAAAATTCGTAGAGGGGGAAGTACTAAAATAGTCAAACTTAAATTAGGCGAGCTTCCTGCAGAAGCAACGGCTAAAAAGAAGAAAAAGCCGAAAAGAAAAGCAAAGGCCGATACGATTCTGGGAATGGAGCTGGATAATTTAACGAAGCGTAATCGTAAAGAATTGCAAATTACGGAAGGGGTATTGGTTATTTCCGTTGGTTCAGGTGCCGCACGTAAAGCTGGCATGCAGGTTGGTGATATTATTCGAATATTCAATAATAATCCTATCGCCAATATTAAACACCTAAAATCATTAGTGAATAAATTGCCGAATGGAACGCCTGTTGCTGCTTTAGTATTACGTGATGGAACCGCGCAGTTCGTTGCTTTTATGATTGAACACAATGAAAAAATGACAGCAAAAAAATAATGTCAAATCAGAATACATTAATAGTGTATTATCGCGAAGGCTGCCATTTGTGTGAACAAATGGTGGCTTTTTTATCTCAGGAACAGCTCAAGCATCAGGCGAGTATTCAATTTGAGATTAATATAATTGACATCGATGACGATCCTGAATTAGCACAAAAATATAATGTCGATGTTCCCGTTGCAATGTATCAAGATGAAGTGATTTTTTATCATTTTTTTGATGCAGAAGAGTTTGAACGAACCTTGAAGAAAATGAAAAGTGAACAACATTAATGGCTGAAGCAAATCAAAACATACGAAATTTTTCCATCATCGCGCATATTGACCACGGTAAATCCACCTTGTCTGATCGTTTTATTCAATACTGTGGCGGTTTAAGTGATCGAGAAATGGATTCTCAAGTGCTTGATTCAATGGATATTGAACGCGAGCGCGGCATTACAATCAAAGCGCAAAGTGTTTCCTTAGATTACAAAGCGCGCGATGGTGAAATTTATCATCTCAACTTTATTGACACCCCAGGGCATGTTGATTTTTCTTATGAAGTATCGCGCTCCTTATCCGCTTGTGAAGGTGCATTATTAGTGGTTGATGCCTCACAAGGCGTTGAAGCACAAAGCGTTGCTAACTGTTATACCGCCATTGAGCTTGATCTAGAAGTTGTGCCAGTACTAAATAAAATTGACCTGCCGGCGGCTGATGTTGACCGTGTTAGTGAAGAAATCGAAGAAATAATTGGTATTGATGCAACAGATGCCATTCATGTGAGTGCTAAAACAGGTATTGGAATTGAAGACCTGCTAGAGCAACTCGTTGAGCGTATTCCTCCCCCTAAAGGCGATCCAGAAGCGCCCCTTAAAGCCTTAATTATTGACTCGTGGTTTGATAATTATCTAGGCGTTGTCTCCTTGGTGAGAATTAAACAAGGGCAATTGCGTAAAAAACAAAAAATAATGGCAATGTCCACAGGGACGAGTTTTCAAGTTGACCGTGTTGGTGTGTATACCCCAAAAAGTGTTGATCGTGATACCTTAGAAATTGGTGAGGTGGGTTTTGTCATTGCAGGCATTAAAGACATTGAAACGGCTAAGGTGGGGGATACGATTACCGACCTTAAAAAACCAGCTAAAACGGCATTGGATGGCTTTAAAGAGGTGCAACCCCGCGTTTTCGCCGGTGTATTCCCTGTCAATGCAGAAGACTTTGAAAACTTACGGGAAGCGCTGGATAAACTGCATTTAAATGATGCTTCTTTGCACTATGAACCGGAGACCTCGCAAGCATTAGGTTTCGGTTTCCGTTGTGGTTTCCTTGGTATGTTGCATATGGAAATCATTCAAGAGCGTTTAGAGCGTGAATATAATCTTGATTTGATTACCACAGCGCCAACCGTTGTGTATGAAGTCGAGAAGAGCAATGGCGAAGTGATTAATATTCATAATCCTTCTCAGCTTCCTGAGATCAATCATATCGAAGAAATTCGTGAACCTATTATTCGTGGCACAATTATGATGCCGCAAGAATATGTAGGTAATGTGATTACTCTCTGTGTTGAAAAACGCGGTGTGCAGAAGGACATGCGTTATTTAGGCTCACAGGTGACGTTAGTTTATGACTTGCCGCTGAGCGAAGTAGTGTTAGATTTCTTTGATCGCTTAAAGTCAGTCAGCCGTGGTTATGCTTCCTTTGATTACGAGCTAGATCACTTTGATCCTGCCCCATTAGTAAAGGTTGATATACTCATCAATGGCGAGAAAGTGGATGCATTATCCATTATTGTGCATAAAGATTTTGCACAAAATCGTGGGCGTACACTCGTCGATCGTATGCGGGAAATTATTCAACGACAGATGTTTGATGTCGCCATACAAGCCGCTATTGGTGGTAATATTATTGCGCGCTCAAATGTGAAAGCATTGCGTAAAAATGTAACTGCTAAATGTTATGGCGGCGATGTGTCACGTAAACGCAAGTTGCTAGAAAAACAAAAGGCTGGAAAAAAGCGCATGAAACAAGTGGGAAATGTAGAAATTCCACAAGAAGCATTTTTAGCTGTATTAAGAACGGATAAATAAGGGAATAATAAATTGGAAATTAATGTTGGTTTAGAATTTTGGCTAGTGTCAATAACAGCACTTTCAGGTTTAATTGTATTGTTGTATCGTCTGTTTGCCTCTAAAGCAGTTCGTACTTCAGATAATCCACCTATTTTGCTTGACTATGCGCGCTCATTTTTCCCTGTGTTGCTCATTGTCGTTTTATTGCGTTCATTTGTGGCAGAGCCATTTCGTATCCCCTCAGGCTCAATGATTCCAACACTGCAAATTGGTGATTTCATATTAGTGCAAAAATATGCCTATGGTGTGCGTTTACCAGTTATTCATAAAAAAATAATAGACGTGGGTCAACCTAAACGCGGTGATGTCATGGTGTTCCGTTACCCTCGTGATCCTTCAATTAACTATATAAAACGCGTCATTGGCTTGCCAGGGGATCGCATTAGTTGGACTGAAGATAAACAACTGATCATCAATAATAAAAAAGTAACCTATTCTGCCGCACAAGATCTACAAATTGATACGCCCTATGGAAAAGCGGCTGCACGTATGATGAATGAAAAGTTGCCAAGAGAAGGCGGTGAGGTGGATCATGCCATGCAAATATTCTTGGGTCGTACTCAAGCAACTAATATTGTCGTGCCTGAAAATAGTTATTTCGTGATGGGCGATAACCGCGATAACAGCAGTGACAGCCGTGTATGGGGTTTTGTGCCAGAAAAAAATATTGTGGGTAAAGCAGTCTTTATTTGGATGCATTGGAATTGGCAAAAAAATGGCGATGGCTTTAATGGTTCGCGCATTGGTACAGCGATTAAGTAAGGCTTAATCTGGTTTTTGCTACTATGGATGACTAACGTCGTCATCCTGACGGCAAAAAATGACGAAAATAATTAACATGAACACTAATAAAAATAAACAAAAAGGCGCAACTTTTATTACTTGGATGATCGTTGCCGCGATCGGCATCCTTATTTTCAGTGCCGCATTAAAAGTCGGCCCGAGCTACTTAGAATACAATTCAGTGCGCTCTATGATGGATAGCATTGCCGCAGAGCCAGGCATTAAAGGTAAAAATAAGCGCTATATCTATGGGAAACTTGATAAATATATCAATATTAATGCTATGTATTCGGTCGAGAAAGCAATGGCAAAACAAAAGGTTTTTAAAATTTCTCCGTTGCGTAAAGGTAATGGCAAACGTTTGACTGCCCACTATGAAGTCCGCAAGCATTGGCTTGGGAATTTATCTTATCTAATAGATTTTAAATACTCGGTAATACTCGGCGAGAAAAATTCTTAACATTGAGAAAAACCACGCTTGTTTTTATTGTAAGTTGTATTTCTTTTCTTTATCTTCATCACCTGTGGTAGGGTCAACGGTTTTACTTTAAAGACTAGGAAGGTCTTACCACGTGCTACCAAAACTTGAAAAAATACTACCAGAGTCATTACAAAAAACAGCTAACTTTAAACAAGCATTAACGCATCGTAGTGCCTGTGGCAAGCATAATGAGCGCATGGAGTTTCTGGGTGATAGTGTTCTGGGGGTGATTATCACCGAAGCTTTATACCAACACATGCCTCTAGCATCTGAAGGCTATCTGAGTCGTTTGCGAGCCTCATTGGTTAATGAAGATACATTAGCTGAGATTGCGATAGAAATTTCACTGGGTGATTATCTGCATTTAGGGAGTGGTGAGTTAAAAAGTGGTGGTTTTAGACGTAAATCTATTCTCTCTGATGCGTTAGAAGCCATTATAGCGAGCGTTTTTCTACAACAAGGAATGGATGAAGCAAAGCAGTTTGTATTGCTTCTATTTACCGAGCGTTTGCAAAAACTACCTTCTGAAGATGAATTAAAAGACCCCAAAAGTCGTCTACAAGAACTGCTTCAATCGCGTAATTATAGCATTCCTCAATATGACCTTATTTCCACTAAAGGTCATGCACATCGCCAACTGTTTACCGCGGGGTGTTTTATAGAAGGTTTAGATGTGCGAACAGAGGGTAACTCAACGAGCCGTCGCAAGGCAGAACAAGAAGCCGCTCTTTTTGCATTTGAGCAGGTAAAAAAGGAATTTAAATAAATGGATAGGGAAATGTCAGAAAATAATGCTGCACAGATTGATACGCGTTGTGGCTATGTTGCTATTGTTGGTCGTCCAAATGTTGGCAAGTCAACATTGCTAAATCACTTGGTGGGCTATCGAATTTCCGCCATCGTGAATAAACCACAAACCACTCGAACCAATGTGAGAGGGATTGTGACTCAAGATAAGTGTCAGGTCATTTTTACAGACACGCCTGGTATTCATCATGACTCTAAAACTTTGATGAATAAAACGCTTAATATAGCAGCCGTTGCTGCCCTAGATTCCGTTGATGCGGTTGTGATGCTAGTAGAAGCGTTAAAGTGGACAGCAGAAGATGACTTAGTATTACAACGTCTAAAAAATATGTCTTGCCCTGTTTTTTTACTCATCAATAAAGTAGACCGAATTGTAGAAAAAGAGCGTCTATTCTCCTACATTGAAGCGGTAAAAGAAAAGCGTAGCTTTGCTGAAATCATTCCAATATCTGCGACTAAAGGTGTTAATACCAAAGCGTTATTAGAAAAACTGCAACCCATTTTACCAGCTTCTGAATATGCGTATGATGAAGATAGTATTACTGATCAAACCCTGCGCTCAATTTGTTCTGAAGTTGTGCGTGAACAGCTAATGGATCAGCTACATCAAGAACTTCCGTACTCAACGGCAGTACATATTGAAAAATTTGAAGAAACACCACATCGAGTTGATATTGATGCCACCATTTGGGTTGGTAAAATACGTCAAAAAGGAATGGTGATTGGTAAAAAAGGTCAAACCCTCAAGCGGGTAGGGACTAAAGCTCGTCTTATTATGGAAGAACTATTAGAGAAAAAAGTGGTTTTAAAAACGTTTGTAAAAGTAGAAGAAAATTGGCAAAACAATCCTAAACATTTAGGTGATCTGGGGATTATTACACGTTAATTTGATGGTTCTTGGATAGAAGCCGCTCTTCTGCCTAACACGTAAAAACCCATCCGTATCAACGGGTGGGTTTAGCATTTAATTACATCCTTGTAAGCGAGTTTTCACTCCTTAATACTTACTCTACACTCGGCTGATAGTCTGACAAACGTCTGAAAAGCATGAGAGACCTCGCTCTTTTTTATACGATGAAACCATTTGATCCGTTATTTCAAGCTTTATCAAACCTTCTCTCATTAAGCACTTGGAAAGACAAGCGATAGAAGTTGGCTCTGATTTGAATGGTTTATGGTAAGCGATAGCATTGCTCAATAGCAACACTATCGCTTTATTATTCAAACATTAATATGACTGTTAATGGCAGCATTTCCCATGCTTTTCCCACACAATTAATACGAGTTGCTGAAATATCACAAATAACAAGATACTATCCGTTACCTTTTCAACCTATCAAAACAAGGTAAATAGCATGTCAATATCATCATTTCACCCACCCGAAAGAACACTAATGGGGCCTGGCCCATCCGATGTTAACCCACGTATTCTAGAAGCAATGGCTCGCCCAACTATTGGGCATTTAGACCCTGCGTTTGTCAGCTTGATGGATGAAGTGAAAATATTACTTCAAGACACTCTTTTAACTAAAAATAAATTGACGATGCCTGTTTCAGCTCCTGGGTCTGCGGGTATGGAGACTTGTTTTGTCAATTTAGTTGAACCTGGCGAAACGGTTATTGTGTGTCAAAACGGCGTGTTCGGCATGCGGATGGTAGAAAATGTTGAGCGTTGCGGTGCAACGGCTATTGTGGTTGAAGATGACTGGGGGAAACCCGTTGACCCTAACAAGCTAGAAGAAGCACTAAAAGCACACCCAGAGGCTAGCACCGTTGCTTTTGTTCATGCTGAGACATCAACAGGCGCAATCTCTGATGCAAAAACACTTGTACAAATCGCACATGACCACGATTGTCTAACGATTGTTGATGCGGTGACATCTGTTGCTGGATCAGAACTGCGCGTTGATGACTGGAAAATCGATGCAATCTACTCAGGCACACAAAAATGCCTATCGTGTACACCTGGCATCTCACCAGTTAGTTTTAGTGAAGCGGCGATTGCTAAAATCCAAAACCGTAAAACAAAAGTACAAAGCTGGTTTATGGATTTAAACTTAGTCATGGGATACTGGGGCGAAGGCGCACAGCGTAGTTATCATCACACTGCACCCGTCAATTCACTCTACGCATTTCATGAGTCACTTGTCATCTTACATGAAGAAGGTCTAGAAAATTCATGGAAACGTCATGCAGACAATCATCAGGCACTTAAAGCAGGCATTGAAGCCATGGGACTCGGCTTCTTTGTTGATGAAGAGTATCGCTTACCACAGCTCAATGCTGTCACGCTACCAGAAGGCATAGACGAAGCCGCTGTACGCAAACAGTTACTGGAACGCTATAACCTAGAAATTGGCGCAGGGCTTGGCCCAATGGCAGGAAAAATCTGGCGTATTGGTTTAATGGGGTATGCCAGCAATCAAGAAAATGTGCTGACCTGTTTAGGTGCACTCGATACGGTAATGACAGGAATGAATGCTAAGATTGATTCAGGTAAAGCCGTTGATGCGGCAATGAAGGTTTTTGGATAAACACCTTTAGGCTTTTTTTGTTGTGTACTTTGAACCTGTGGGAAGCGAATAAGAAGCTCACAGACTCAATGTAAACCCGCAAAAAGAGCCTCTATTACGCAGGAAAAACCCCAGTCGATATATAACGATCGCCACGATCAGGGATAATGGTCACAATCGTCGCATTTTCCACCGTCTGCGATAACTGCAACGCAGCCGCAACAGCCCCACCAGCCGACACCCCACAAAAGATTCCTTCTTCTGTCGCCAAAGCACGCATCGTCACTTCGGCTTCTTTTTGCGTCATATCAATGGTTTGATCAACCTGTGCCTGAGCAAAAATAGCGGGTACATAGTCTGCCGTCCAGCGACGAATACCTGGTATATTTTCATCATCCCCCAACGGTTCTACACCAACTATTTGCACCTTAGGATCTTGCGCTTTTAAATAAAGACTAACCCCTGTAATCGTTCCTGTCGTTCCCATTGCGCTGACAAAATGCGTTATTTCACCGTTAGTATCTCGCCAAATTTCTGGCCCTGTGGTGTCAATATGTGCTTGATAATTATCAGGATTAGAAAACTGGTCAAGCAAATAGCCTTTGCCATCCGCTTGCATTTGCTCCCCGATATCACGCGCGCCCTCCATGCCGCCCTGTTCTTTCGAGACTAAGACCAATTCTGCCCCATAAGCTTTCATTGAAGCACGGCGTTCTTCGCTCATGGTATCGGGCATAATCAATATCATTTTATAGCCACGAATAGCCGCCGACATCGCCAATGCTATCCCAGTATTGCCACTCGTTGCTTCAATTAAGGTATCACCAGCTTTAATATCACCCCGCTGTTCTGCTCGGTTTATCATGCTCAGTGCCGCACGGTCTTTTACTGACCCTGCGGGATTATCACCCTCTAATTTGACTAATAACGTATTACTGGTTTTACCCCCTAAACGCTGTAAACGCACTAAAGGCGTATTGCCAATTAAGGCTTCTATGGTTTGATATTGTGACATTTATTCCTCACCTTCTAAGACGACATAAGCAATAGCATAGTGTTTTTCATCCGCCAAGGTTAAAAAACAAGTTTTCACCCCCATGCTATCTGCAATTGCTTTTGTATGTTGATGTAATGCTAACAAGGGTCTCCCCAAGGCATCGTTTTTAACTTCTATTTCATGAAAACTAACACCTTTCGCTATCCCTGTTCCCAGTGCTTTAGATAACGCTTCTTTCGCTGCAAAGCGTTTTGCTAGATACGCACAGGGTTGATGATGATGAACGAATATCGCTAATTCATTCGGATGCAAAACACGACGTGAGAACGCTTCTGGATTCCTAGCCAATGCGCGTTCAATGCGATCAATATTGACTATATCCGTGCCTATCCCCTTAATCATGCGCGCGCTTTTTGTAGAAGCGCTAACATTTCTACTGTTGCTTGTTTAATGCCAACAAAAACGGCACGCGCCACCATTGAATGTCCGATATTTAACTCTCGAATCTGAGGAATAGCAGCAATAATCGGTGTATTGTCATAATCCAAGCCATGCCCTGCATTCACTTGAATACCTAACGCATCCGCATATTCTGATGCGTTAACAATACGCTCAAATTCACGCTTTTTATCATCACCCATTGCATTCGCATACGTTCCCGTATGTAGCTCAATTACCGATGCCCCAATATCTGGCACTCGTTTGATTTGCTCAATATCTGGCTCGATAAATAAGGAGACGCGAATACCTGCATTATTAAGTTGTTGCGTGGATTTATGCACACGATCAAAGAGACCAATCACATCCAAGCCCCCCTCTGTTGTCAACTCTTCACGCTTTTCAGGTACAACACACGCATCACTCGGTGCAACATCGCAAGCAATATTGACCATTTCATCCGTTGCGGCTAACTCTAGATTTAAGCGACGTTGACAGACTTTACGAATCTCATAAACATCGGCATCTTGAATATGACGACGATCTTCACGCAAATGAATCGTAATCGCATGCGCGCCTGCCTCTTCTACTAACTTCATTGCCTGTAATAAATCAGGATAAGGTGTGCCGCGTGCTTGGCGTAGTGTAGCGATATGGTCGATATTGACACCGAGTTCTAGAGTCATGAGTGCATCCTTATTTGTTGATAATCCATCAAATTTAATCAATTAAATATGGTAGTTTAAAACAGACGAATACAATAAACCAACGTTTGACGCACATAAAAATAAACCTTACTTGTTTTTACACTGTGTTCCTCGTGTCCCCTGTGGTAAAAGAAGCGCATGAAAAATACAACGACAAAAAACAATGACGCACGTATCGATTTTTTTCGCGAGGCTGCACCTTATATTCACCTGCATAGGGGAAAGACATTTGTAATCGCTTTTTCTGGAGAGGTTATTAGTGGACAGTCATTTGATCGTATTATTAGTGATATTGCTATCCTCTCTGCATTGGGTGTGCATATTATTATTGTCCACGGTGCGCGCTTGCAAATAGACCAGCATTTACAACAGATAAAGCACGCGATTGATATTGCCAATGATCTTCGAGTAACCGATGCCGTGACATTGAATATAGCCAAACAAACCATTGGTACATTACGAGTTGAGATTGAAAATAAGCTGGGTCATGCACTCAATCGACCACCTATTATTAATGATGAATTAGGCGTTTTATCAGGCAATTTTATTACTGCAAAACCTGTGGGTGTATTTCAGGGAATTGATTACCAACACACAGGAAAAGTGCGAAAAATTAATACCGTACTTATTCAATCGTTATTGGATCAAGAAAATATTGTGCTGCTTTCATCACTAGGGTTTTCCCCGACAGGAGAAGCGTACAATCTACGTTATGAAGACGTTGCCAGCTTTGTTGCAACGCAAATACAAGCAGACAAGCTCATTTTTATTAGCCAAAATCAAGTTGAGCTAGTGCGTGAAATCAACCTACAAGATTTAAAAACCAATATTCTACCAGCGGCTGACAAATACCCTTTACTTCATGATATTGCAATGGCACTAAACCAAGGTGTCAAGCGTGTGCATTTAATTAATGAGGCTCAAAATGGCGGATTGCTACTAGAGCTTTATACCCGTGATGGTATTGGCACAATGTTTACCGCGAGTCTTTATGATGAACTTCGTCAAGCAACCGTTGATGATGTTAGCGGTATTATTGAGCTTATTTCCCCGCTTGAAGAAAAAGGCATTCTGATTAAACGTTCGCGTGAACAATTAGAGTTGGAGATTCATAACTTTAGTCTCATCAAACGCGATGGGAAAGTCATTGGCTGCGCGGCATTATATGAAATGGATGAAGTCACAGCGGAGTTAGCTTGCCTTGTCATTCATCCCAATTACCGCACGGGTGGGCGGGGTGATATATTGATTGATTTTATTACAAAAAATGCTAAAGACAAGAACTTACAACAACTTTTAGTCCTTACAACACAATCAATCGACTGGTTTAAAGAGCGTGGATTCACAATCGGCGAAGTTGAAGATTTACCCGATAAGAAAAAAGCATTGTATAATTTTCAACGTAATTCTAAGGTGCTTTTTAAGCAAATATAGCGTTTAAAATTACCTTCAGAGACCGCTGATAATTACTCCGCTTTATTCTTATGCAAATCCGCTACACACTCATCAATTAATAACTTCATTTCCTCGGGCGAGAACAGCGCTTGCTGATCTTTAGGAATTGAATTTTTACATTGTTTTCTAAACTTAGCTTTGACATTACGTGATCGGGAGGGGTTGTCTGAAGTGCGTCCTTGGAAATTACGCGTTGCACATTCATTCACTGATTGGTTAAATTGTTCGGTTGGCACGCCTACTTTTTTGGATATGCGACGACATTCTTCGATCACCATTTCTAATGGCATGCCTGTAAAGTCTACAAGTTGTGTTTCTTCGCCGACTAAAGAATGAGAAAAGCTTGGTTTGGCCTCTTTGGTGGTATCACCGACCTCTTCTATAGCACCTTCATCCACTGCTATAGTGTTCAGGTCTCCTGAGCGTTGTTTTTCATTAACCAGCGCGGGTACGACTGATTCTGTCGGTGAATTTTGGGGGATTTCTAATGCTACTTTTTCATTCTCTAGGGTTTTTTTATCTTGTAATGCATCGACCCATTGGAATTTCATTCCTAGATAAACCAATGTAAAAAATATAAAAATGGATAATACAACCGTCCATAGCAATGTCTTCCATTTCATTATCTGATTCTCTAGTGGTAAATTCAGCGATCAATTTAAGACGAACGATGTTATTCATTCAAAGCGTTATAAACTGATAGGATCTTTAAAAATAGAGACACCCTTCCCATTTTTAAGTTGATCGCCTCTTAATTCATATAACCTAAATTAATTCCTTTCTTTGACTTGCCCCAGAAAGATTTTTTAACACCACGAACTTTAAACTTTTTTGCATCATCTGTCTTACTATTTAGCAATAATTTAGCGGTTAAGCCATTAGATAATGCCTTGGAAAAGACCGATGGCTCTGTTTTTCGGTAGTGCTTTTCATAACTCGTATCAGTCACTAAGGGATTACTTGAGTTAAGCAGTAAAAAACCCACTGCCGTGCTTTTAATCCGCATTAACTG
>JAGLDQ010000224.1 GCA_023145535.1 Cocleimonas sp.
GATCACATCCTTCGCCTCTTGCGGAGAACCGCCTTCATAGTATATTTCTACCAGATGTGTTTTATCGATTGGCTGTACCAATAAGCGTTGTAATAATAAGGCTGGTAAATCGACAGGCGCTCGGCTCACTGGTTTTTTCTCTGAAAGACCAAGAAACTCTTTAATAGGGGAGGGTTTGTCATTTTCTCCCGTTAAACTAGCTCGCAGATTCGTATCTGCCACCACTTTTGCTAACAAGGTACGACTTTTTAAAGTCTCATAACGCGTACGGAAAAAAGGATCATTTAACGTATCCACCTCACCACCAAAACTTTCTGTTTTACCAAAACTAACCACCTCTGGGCCTTTACGCTCGATCTGAATCGTGGCATTAGCACGATAGGTGGGCTTTGCTGAAAGAGTAAACAGTAAGGCAATCGCCATTGCGGCTAGCGCTGAAAGCAGGATAGTCCATTTTCTACGCCATAAAATTGAAAAAATATCATTAAGCGAAAGCTCACGCTTACTTTCAGGAATATCAGAAGTGTCAAGCATTTGCACATTAGAGACAGGGATAGCGGCATCACGGACATCCGTGGACAAATTGCCAATAGTTTTTAGGACAGGGATGGTCATAAGTCAGTACGGATTATTGTTATTAGTTAATCTCCTTATCATAAACGTATTCTACGACTAGAAAAAATTTTCTGGATAAAAGGAAAAGAGTTTTTAAATGGCTTTTCATTCTACCTAGACCGTTAGCCCTTCATAAAAGGAAGGCACACGAAAATGTTAATTTCAAGGATAAAGCAAAGGCACAACACCTGTACGCTTGCGAATCCAGTTCAGTGCGTTAAAAATCTTTTCATTGCGTACAATTTTTCTCTCTAAAGCAAATTTCCCTGGAAAATCACTGAGCCCTAAACCAACCAATATCGTCAATAAGCCTTGCCCTGGTGTAAATAACATGACAATCCCCGCCAGTATAAAAATAACCGCCATCATATTTCTCACGATGCGAAATAATAAAGAGATTAAGGGATGATACTTATCTTTATAAGCGCTACGACGTTGCTCATTAGAAAAATAATCCTCAGGCATTTTTTTGATAATCCACGGGATTGCAAATAATGAAACAATAAACGTAATGATTGAGACAAGCGCCAGAGTTGTCAGTAATTCGGTACTGGGCATTAGGATGATTCTTCCTGATAATATTTGGGAAGCACATCATAAACTATATTCGTTTAACTGTTCACTTCTTGCTAAACATTATCAACCCCAGACAAGCATCAAATCGATCACTTAATTTGACTACTATGTATCACCCCCCAATCGCCACACACCTTAGTCCAAAACCATTTCGAATCACTATCGACCATAATCGCGCTGTTATATACCTTAATTTGTTTCTTAGACCTAATTTTACAACGGATGTCACCCTTAGGCGCTAAACGTACGTTTGATGGTGGATCAATCACTAGCACTTTTTTAAATTTGGCACTTTCTCGGCGCTCTATTCGTTGCAGTGCCACTATACGCGCCTGATAATAAGCAATAATACATTGCTCCCTTTTTAACCCAGCACCTAGAATACAGTTTTGCTCTATATAATAATCTCTGCTAACGAGCCAATCCTGCTCTTTTTCACCCAGCGTCTTTACGAGTGGTGGCGGAAGTTTACTTTCCACTCGGGCATATACGGTATTCAATTCTTTATCAATATTTGCTGTTGAACGATTAGAACAAACCGCCTTTTCAGCAAGAGTTCGTGCTTTTGTACAATCAAACCCAGCCGTTACGGGTGTCGGCGCGGGTGCTCTATAGGCATAAAAGGTAGGATTCTCCTCCTCCTTAAGAGGAGAAGAATCTTTAAAAACAAACACTGAAAGCGCAATGAAAACCAATACACCTAAAGAAGCACCAATCAACCTTATTTTATTTTTAGACTTTTTATTGGGAGCCACTATAGGTTCAGGGGAAGGCTTTGAAGGTCGTGTTAGGTTAAATAAGTTACTATTTGATGAGCGCATATAGAGGGTAGGCGTTCCCCATTCTATATGATTTAAACGAATATCAATGGCTTTGCGCGCTTCCGTTAACGATTCCTCTATTGGCAAGCCATTGGCTAAAGCAGTATAAAAATCACTGGAGAAGATAATTGCGGCTCGATCGCTAATTTCAAACTGCATTGCAATCACTGCCGGTATCTTCTTTTTAAGTAGCGAAAGTGCAACCCCTGAGAAAAAGATCGTATCCGAAGCCTTGCTACCCTCGCAAGAATTCAAAACCACTAAACGTATCGATTTTTCATCACGCAATAATTTACCAAAAGACGCGGCTTCTAATTTAGCTAAGTTGCCATCACTTTCTTCAAACATCAAAAATGCATTATTACGATTAACATCAAAATCACTATGCCCAATATAGTGGATAATGTGATATTGCTTGCGCTGCAACTCATGCTGTAATAATCGAATGGTGGCCTGAGGCAAGCGTTTTATAACCACCAGATTATCATCAATCAGTGTTTTTAAAGAACGCGTCAGGTTTTCCCACTCTGTTTCCACATTAAGCGGAGCCAAGTTTTTTGGGCTGGAGATAATCACTAATATTTGCAAAGGAAGCTGTACCGATACCGTATGGGTATCATGCATCAGTTCAGGGCAACGAATAATAGGTGTCTTGGTTGATAAGGCTAAAAAACGCTCTTCTTCTGCATTGTAAAAATACTCCCAAGGAAGCGTTACTAACTCAGGTACATCATTAGCAAACTGCAACCGAATACGTAAATCATTATTTTTACTTTCATACAAGCTCCGCTCTAAACACTCTTGCATTGAGTCCTTGAAAATCACATCAAATAATGCACGACCGATGTCTTGTAAACTATCTGTAGAACAAGTATCGCCATTGAGGATAAGAGCTTGGGGAAGCTCAAAAGAACGAGAGCGTGTATAGCGACCGATACAAGCGGCGATGGTATCCGTATTAACAGGAATATCAAAATCACAATGTGCTTGTCCTGCTGGAGAATTTATAATGCGCGCTTGAAAAGCACCCCCCTTTTTTAAAAGGAGAATATCCATGTTTTGATATTTTTTTGCCACGAGATTACCCTTAAAGAATTGAGTGAATCCCTAACTATAGTGCAAACTCTATTTTTATCTTATACGGTGAATAAAATTGTAGTGATCCAATGAATTAGCACAACAGAATAAAAAAGTTAGATTGTAAATCAACCAAAGTAGAGGTGAAAAAGGAGATCAAATTACACAAAATAATTCAAAAATGGGTGAAATAATGAAGATTGGCTAACAGGATGCAAAAACGCTATAGAGTAATACTGAAAGAGGCTGATAGTAAGCGCCTTCCACCTAAACTGTCTGATTTTTCTAAACAATGCTGATTAAAGCGAGCAAAGTCGCGAAATTTACAGGAACACTTAAGAGACGATGAAGTTTATTTTTGATGGCGAAACTCCTAAATTGGCTACGGACGCTGAGTAGTTACTTCTTTCTTAACTTATTTTAAGTAGTATTTTTGGCCAAAGAAAGCATAATATACAGCCAATACAAATAATAATTTAGGGGACTAAAATGATAAAAAAACACATACTGGTATTAATCCTATCAATATTACTCTTTCTATCGGGTTGTTCAACAATAGGCTCATTGGCAGGTGCAGCTGTGGCCGTAAAAACAGGAAATAATCCCTTGTTAGGCTCATTAGTTGGAGGAGCAGTAGGGCAGGTTGTGGCTAATTCTACAGGACAAATAGCTGGGCAAGCCGTTTCTGGGGCCGCAGGGCAAGTTGTAAGGTGAAGTTTTCTAGTACCACAATCAGTTTGAAATTATGCTATTAATTAAATATCAATCA
Source organism: Cocleimonas sp. (assembly GCA_023145535.1). Classification (GTDB taxonomy): domain Bacteria; phylum Pseudomonadota; class Gammaproteobacteria; order Thiotrichales; family Thiotrichaceae; genus JAGLBW01. Next base: position 3,859 of record JAGLDQ010000224.1, read on the forward strand.
GTTAAAGCATTATTGGTAATATTTCATACTGAGTAATAGAGGAAAATAACAGATTGATAGCACGACCAAATTTTAATAGCCTTTAGTATTTTCCTCCACCCAGCGCTCACTGCCATCGACTAAAATCTCCTTCTTCCAAAAAGGTACTTTGCTTTTTAACGCCTCCATTAAAAAGCGACTCGCTTCAAAAGCATCTTTTCGATGTGCTGACCATACCGCCACTAATACAATCGGGTCAGTAGGGTAAATATGCCCTACGCGATGAATGATCAGGGTGTTTAACAACGTCCATGTTTCATCCGCTTTATCCGCTAATAGATGCAATTCTTTTTCTGTCATCACAGGGTAGTGTTCCAGAAACATACTGGCGACATCCTCGCCTTCATTAAAATCACGCATTGTGCCGATAAAACTTGCCGTTGCACCGTAATTGCTTTTACCTTGCATCGTCTGTTGCTCATAGTCTGCTAGTAATGACCAAGGTTTAAAGGGGGCGTGTTGTATTAAGATTTGGCGCATGTATTTTTCCTTAATAATTGCGTATCAGAAATAAAAAAGGCTGCAAAAAGCAGCCTTTAATCTAAGCGTATTGAGATTGACTTAAGCGGTATGTATCGGCTTAAGGATAGGTTCTATATCAATCGCATCACCAAGGGCTTTTTTCGCGTATTTAGCCGCGTTAGTGCGCTCTCTAAAGAAGTGCTTTTCACCTATTTTGTCATAGAGACCAGAGCGTTTAAAGGCATCCAGCACAGGTTTTCTACCTCGAGCAACATAAAATTTCATATCCGCTGAAACCAGTCGATCTAAAATTCTGGCAAGGGTTTCCTCACCTGTCGCATCAATTTGATCAACGGATTCTAGGTCTAAAATAATCACTTTACTCTTAGGCTTGGCAGCGATGCTATTGAGCATTTTACCTTCTAAATAACCTGAGTTAGCAAAGTAAAGATCACCATCAAAACGGTAAATAGAAACAGTGTCACTGGTTTTAAGATTAAATAATTCAGCATTTCTTAACGTGCCATCTTCATGACGTGCCACCTCAACAAATTTTGGTGACATGGTACGGTAGAGGAATAAACCAAGTGATAATAAAACACCTGCCATAATACCCATTTCTAAATGAGGCGCAAAGAAGAGGGTCACAACGAAAACAACAACAGCAACGATGCCGTCATGAGGCTCTACTTTCCAAGCATGTTTGATTGGCTCAAACTTAATGAGGTTAACAACAGCCATAACGATAACCGCCGCCAGTGTGGCTTGGGGTAGGTGATACAGTAAAGGTGTTAAAAATAGCAAAGTAATGGCAACGAGTAAGCCCGTGACAATAGAAGAGTATCCTGTTCTTCCACCTGCTGTAAAGTTGACCGCAGAGCGTGAGAATGAACCCGAAATAGGATAACCACCAAAAGCACCTGATGATAAGTTGGCAAGTCCTTGACCGACTAACTCTTGGTTTGCCGATAAGCGTTGCTTGGTTTCAGCGGCAATCGCTTTAGCAACCGAAATGGCCTCAACAAAGCCAAGCAAGGCGATAATAACGGCAGCAACGGCTAAATCTTTAAAATGAACAAAATCGATGCTTGGAACCGTTAAGCTAGGTAAACCTTCTGGAATCTCGCCAACAATCGCGCCCCCCATATTACCATAACCTAAGAACCATGAAAGAAGGGTGGTGATCACAACGGCAACAAGGACATTCGGCAATTGCGGGTTTATTTTTTTGACATAAATTAATAGGAAAAGTGCAAAAGCTGCCATCAAGAGGGTTGTTAGGTGCGTTTCAGCAAGGGAAGTTATCAAATTCCACATGGTTTCGTAATGATGATCTCCTTTCTCCGTTGGAATACCAAACAATTTACTCACCTGAGAACTGGCAATAATAATCGCGGCTGCATTGGTAAATCCAACCACAACAGGATGCGAAAGGAAGTCAACCAGAACCCCTAGGCGTAATAATCCAAGTGATAACTGGAATAATCCCACCATTAAGGCCAGCATACCCGCATAGGCAACAAAGGTGGCGGTATCGGTTATCCCTAAAGAACCCAGAGTAGAGGCTGTCATTAAGGAGACAACCGCAACAGGCCCTGTTGCTAGTTGTCGTGAAGAACCAAAGAGTGCAGCAATAATGGCAGGTAAAAAGGAGGCATATAAACCGGCATAAGCAGGTAACCCTGCTAGATCGGCATAGGCCATTGACTGTGGTATCAGCACCAGAGCTACGGTTAAACCTGCCATTACATCGGCTTTAATAAGGTCTGGGTTTTTAATATCGCCGATCCATTCAGTATACGGCGTGAAGCGCTCTTTTAAATCAGAGATAAAGGAGGTTGTAGCTGTTCCCATGAGATTATGTTACCTGTCGTTTCATGTGAAAATAGGGTAACTACTAGATCCTGCAAGTATTTATGCGTATAGAGTGTAATCTGAGCAGTTACGAATAAGGACGTTAAGATGTGTGTCAATAGAGTGATAAAACTACATTGGCGGAGTTTTTGGACTCCCCGAAAAATGCGCGCGATTATAGGCGAAAACACTTGTTTTTACATCTTTTTTATGAAGATAGATTATTTAATGTAAATTTAGGCGCTAAATCATAAGCAATTTATGATCTTTAATTTTAAGTTAGGAAGGAAAGTTTTGAGATACTTGGCTTTTTAAGTAGAGGAAACTTTAATGCACATTTTATCCCAACCCAGAACGAAGTATTATAGGATAAAAGCAATCATAATGAGTCATTTCTGCCACTATCTATTAGTACATCATAGCTCCGATGCCCCT
>JAGLDQ010000225.1 GCA_023145535.1 Cocleimonas sp.
GTATTAAGCAAGGAAAAATCACTAAGGTAATAATCAATCTGCCGTTCATTCCCTGCGGAAACAAACTCCTGATAAGAAAGCCAAAAAGTATTGAGCCATGTCACTGCTACCGCTATGATAATGGAAACAATAACCAGCAGGAGCCCTTTAAAATTCACTTTAGGTAGCTATCTAATAAGATATGCAATTTGCCTTGTGCTTCCAGTAGCATCTCACAAACTTCACGCACCGCACCACATCCTCCGCGTTGTTGCGATACCCAGTCAGCCTGTTTTAGCACAAACCAATGTGCATCCTGTACCGCAATAGGGAGGCCGACTTTAGACATAACGGGTAAATCAATCACATCATCACCCACATAGGCAATTTGCTCAGGAGATAGGCCTGTTTTGGCGAGTAAATCTTTAAATGCAATGCGCTTATCGCTATATCCTTGATAAATCATATTGGGCGATAAATTTAAATTGGCAGCGCGATGATTCACTAATTCAGATTGGCGACCTGTAATAATGGCAACCGCAATGCCCGCTTTTTCTAGCATGCGTAGACCATGCCCATCTTTAGCATTAAACGCTTTGTATTCTTCGCCGTTATTATCATAAAAGAGTGTGCCATTCGTGAGAACACCATCAACATCAAAAATAACCAGCTTGATATTTTTAGCCGCCTGTGGTGCTTTTTTTATGATTGTATGGCTCATTATTCCTATTAATTCCTTAGATAATTCCTGATTTTAATAAATCATGCATATGCAAAATACCCACCGCTCTATTTTTTGAATCGACGACAGGGAGTACCGTGATTTCATGCTCTTGCATAATATTTAATGCACTTACTGCAAGGTCATCTGCATGTGCCGTAAAGCAATTCATTGATGCGCGTTCGCCAATAGTGGTTGTTGACATATTCGTTCCATCTTCAAAGGCTCTTCGTAAATCCCCATCGGTAAAAATGCCGAGTAACATATTCTGACGATCAATTATTAGCGTGGTTCCCAGATTTTTCTTGGTCATTTCGATAATCGCATTAACCAGCAAGGTATCAGAAGTAACAAGCGGTGTATCTTGTCCATCATGCATGATTTCCTTTACGAGCACCAATAAACGTCGGCCTAATCGTCCGCCAGGGTGAGAGCGTGCAAAATCTTCTGGCGTAAAATCACGTGCTTTTAGTAAAGCAACCGCTAGCGCATCACCCATAACCAATGTAACCGTTGTGCTAGAAGTGGGTGCAAGATCAAGCGGACAGGCTTCTTTTTCTACCCCAATATCTAAATGAACATCCGCTAACTTTGCCAAGCTTGAGTTGATATTCCCCGTCATGGCAATAACTTTAGTATTTTGACGCTTAATGACCGCTGAAAGTATTAATAATTCACTGGTTGAGCCAGAATTTGAAATAGCAATGACCACATCATCGGAAGTAATCATGCCTAAGTCGCCATGTAAGGCTTCACTAGGGTGGACAAAGAAGGAGGGCGTTCCGGTGCTGGCTAATGTTGCGGCTATTTTATTGCTGATATGACCCGACTTTCCCATACCGGTGATAACGACACGTCCTGTTGAAGCTAAAATGATTTCACAGGCCGCATCAAAACTACGATCAAGGCGCTTAGCAAGTGCCTCAATCGCTTTCTGTTCATCTTTGATGACTTGTTTTGCAGAATGGATAAAAGCGCTATCACTCATAGTATTATTTAGGGTTTTAGTGGTGGGTTACACATTGACTGTTTGATAGTAAAGCAATCCTTGGTAAGCAAAAAAGAGTGATAAAAAGACAATGCCATTCCACAGAATGATTTTATTGCGGGCGGCTTTATAGCAGCCGATACCAAAGATAATCAATAGCACAGTAACGCCAATCATAATGGGCATATCTCGTGTTAAAACAGGCTCTGAAACAATGCTCGGCGCAATAAGCCCTGGGATAGCAAGAACACCTAAGGTATTAAATAGATTTGAGCCAACAATATTACCAATGGCCAAATCCGTCTCACCTTTTCTAGCACTACTGATTGTCGCCGCGAGTTCAGGTAAGCTGGTTCCAATAGCAACAATGGTTAAGCCTATTATCAAATCACTAATACCGAGTTCAAGAGCAATATTTGAAGCACCCCATACCAACAGCTTTGAGCTGAACATTAACAGTAACAGACCCGCAATCATCCAGATAAGTGATTTTTTCAATGGCATTTCAGCGGGTAGCTCATCAGCACCTTCTTCAAGCAGGGGATCATGTGCATTGCTGGATTTTTTAGCGGTAAGCATCATCCACGTAATCGTGGCAAATAAGCCAAAGAGTAAGATAGCACCATCCAGTCGGCTAAACTCGCCATCACTCAGTAAATACCAAGCAAGAAGCCCTGCGATAAGCACGAGAGGTAACTCTTTCTTAATAATTCCAGAATGAATAGGTAAAGCAACGAGTAAGGCGGTTGCGCCAAGAACGAGCGTGATATTGGTAATGTTTGAACCGATGGCGTTACCAATGCCCATTTCGGCATTTCCCTGTAAGGCAGCAGAGGCTGCAACCAGCATTTCAGGCGCTGATGTGCCGAGTCCAACAATCAGCATGCCGATAATAAGGGGGGATATGCCCCAGTGTTGAGCAAGACTAGCAGCACCATCAACAAATTGATCAGCACTCCAGATTAAAATAATAAAACCGAGAATAACAGCAAGTATAAATATAAGCATTGGCGGGGGGGTATTTGATTGTTATAAGAGAGAAAGGAGTATACATTATTTTTATTGGAAGACTTTAGATAGTTATAAAATAAGCATAGTCCAGCCTTTGTTTAGAATAGGTTTCATAAAAAGGGCATTTTAACTCCAGATAAGTGATCAAATACGCTTTTCATAACTTCAGTATTAGCCTCCGCTTTTCTCTCGGCTCAAGGTTTAATCCCAGTTCAAAGCCCCACCTGTCTGATATTCCGTTACCCGCGTTTCAAAGAAGTTTTTTTCTTTGCGCATATTCGCTTGTTCATCGAGCCAAGGCGTGCGGTTTTTTGCACCAGGGAAGGGTTCTTCAAAACCTAGTTGCCTTGCGCGGCGATTGGCTATAAAACGAAATTGCTCCGTATGGTCATCGGCGGTATAGCCTAGTATTGGATTGCGTAGAATATACTGCGCATAGCTAATTTCTGCCGCTTCTGACTCATCCCACATATCACGAATTGCTTTAGGGTCTAGCGTGACATCATTTTCAAGCATGATTTGTTTGACGACACGAATACCGAAGGAAGCGTGTAGCACCTCATCGCGCATGATATATTGTAGTTGCTCGGACGTTCCCTTCATTAATCCACGGCGCTGGAGTGAGAAGATGGGAGTGAAGCCATTATAAAACCAACAACCTTCAAAAATACCAGCAAAAAAGCTGTATGCCATGACGAAACTATTTAATTCATCCGCATTTGTGAGATCCATATCACTCCGCATCACAGAGTTTAAACGGCGATTGGCTAGTTGAATTTTTCCGTTGATGGCGGGCACAACACGGTAACGATTATAGATTTCGCCTTGATCTAAACCAATGGTTTCAATGCAATGTTGATAAGTCCAAGTGTGTAATGCTTCTTCGTAAACCTGCCTTGCTTGATAAATTTGTAGCTCAGGCGCGGTCATTTTTTCCATCACGGCCAGACCAATATTTCGCATAGCTAATATGTCCGATGTGGTGAGGTAGGCAAGCACATTTTCATACACATGTTTTTCGTTATCTGTCAGGCTGTGTTGATAGTCATGCACATCCTGTGCCATGTTGATATCGAGCGGTGTCCAGTGGTTTTTATTGGCATTAAGAAAATATTCCCATGCCCAAGGGTATTTAAAAGGAGCAAGTTGGTTGACATCAGCTAAGCCATTGATAACTCTCTTGTCTGAGGCAACGACAGCTTTTGTCTTTAAGTGTGCATCGGCGTGTTTCTGTGCTTGACTTGGCGTTGCCAATGAGCCTATTGCAGCAGTATGAGCAGTCTTTTTTGTCGATGCTTCTTCTAAGTTATCCACAGAGTTACCCACAGGGTCTGATTCTGTGGTATTGGCTTCTTTTTCGCTGATTTTATTTTTCTTTTTTGTCCCTCTATTCAGCACCTCACTTTTGGCATAAGACTCTGCTAATGTGTTTATTGGCTTGCTATTTTGTTTGTTACTGAGCGGATCATCCCAATCAATCATTGTTATACCTCTAACGATTCAAAATTTGCTAAATCGGATAGTTTATTAAAGATGAAGGGTTCTTCATCCGCTAAGCGGATTAGTTTATCCATAGCTATACTTTGACTTATTTCGCCGCGCTCATATTTTGAGAATGCATTTTTCCCTCCGCCAAAAATAATGGCCGCTTTTTCTTGAGTTAAACCCAGTTTTTTTCGAATGTGACGAATTTTTTCACGGCTAAGTAGGCCGTCTATTTTCTTTTTTGCTTCACGTATTTCAATTTCATTTTCTTTTATTTGAGTCGGAGCAATAAACTCCTCATTACATGTATTGCAAGTAGTGTATTTAATCAATACATTATAGTGTTGAGTTTTGTATTGATATGCTTCTATTTCTTCGTGTTCTAAAACACTGTTTGATTGGCAGAAGTGACACCTGTTCATTTTAACTCACCATCCGTTATAACCTCTGAGTCATCATAGACTCAAGATAAATGAAAAGAAGAAAGAGAAAGAGTCAGCTGATTATCAATAAGAGATAATTTTATATACAAACGATCAACTGAATTATTTATTTTTGGGTTTTTATAATTAAGAATATAAGCATCATAAAAAATACCATTATAATCATGAGATGTTTGGAAATCATTATCGGTCAAGGTTAGTAGACTATTTTTAACGTCTGCTAATTCATAACCTAAGTTAGAAATATCTCGTTGTACCTTACGACCATGATAAAAAACCTTATCTTCTCGGACTGCTTTGCTAATATCGCTTAGGCTATAGTGTGACATTTGACTTCCTTTAAATCAACCATTATGGTTAGTTTTAATTTAACCCTATTGACAAGCTTCACAATCAGGATCAAGTATAGAACAAGCGGCGGGTGCTTTAGCATGGGAGCTTATTATCGCCTCGTTAGCCGTCTCCGTTTCATCACGACTATCGGATGTTTTCTCCATATGGGTTGCGCCCATTGAGCGTAGATAGTAGGTTGTTTTCAAACCACGAACCCATGCTAATTTATAGAGATTATCTAACTTAGCGCCTGAGGGTTCAGACATATAGAGATTTAATGATTGTCCTTGATCTATCCATTTTTGACGACGACTGCCTGCTTCAATTAACCAGCGCGGGTCAATTTCAAATGCAGTCGCATACTTAGCTTTTATTTCTTCAGGTATGCGTTCAATGGGTTGAACACTGCCATCAAAGTATTTCATATCATTGATCATGACCTCATCCCACAGTCCAAGTTGTTTTAACTCATTGACCATATAAGGATTAACAACGGTAAACTCGCCTGAAAGATTCGATTTTACAAAGAGGTTTTGATAGGTTGGTTCAATAGATTGACTTACACCACAGATATTTGAAATCGTCGCCGTAGGGGCAATGGCCATGACATTGGAGTTACGCATACCGTGCTGTTTGATGCTTTCACGCAGACTATCCCAATCTAACGTGCTGGATTTATCAACCTGATAAAAATCACCACGCGATTGTTCCATTAAATCCAATGAATCAATTGGCAGAATACCTTTGCTCCATAATGAACCTTGATAAGTAGAGTATGCGCCACGTTCTTTCGCCAGATTATTAGAACCTTGAATGGCATAATAGGAAACCGCTTCCATACTACGGTCTGCAAAATCAACGGCTTCTTCTGAGGCATACGCTATATTTTGTTTATATAAAGCATCTTGAAACCCCATCATACCAAGTCCAACGGGACGATGCTGTAAGTTAGAGCGACGTGCTTGCGGTACGCTATAATAATTGTATTCAATGACATTATCCAACATACGGGTTGCGGTGGTAATTGTCTTCTCTAGCATCTCCATATCAATGCCTTCGGCGGTGGTATGCGCGGCAATGTTGACAGAACCAAGATTACAGACGGCGATTTCATCGGCATTAGTATGCAGGGTGATCTCAGTACACAGATTAGAACTATGCACAACGCCAACATGCTGATTAGTATAACGAATATTGCAAGGGTCTTTAAAGGTTATCCATGGGTGGCCTGTTTCAAAGAGCATTCCTAGCATTTTTCGCCAGAGGTCTTGTGCTTTGATTGTTTTAGCTAGACGCAACTCCCCGCGTGCAGCTTTTGCCTCATATTCAC
>JAGLDQ010000226.1 GCA_023145535.1 Cocleimonas sp.
AAAACCATCACCCTGATCACCTACAGACAAAATTCATCGATGAATACTAATGTTTTTTATTACCTCCCTCTTTTTTTTGTTTTATTAAGTTGTGATAAAGCCGATAGCTATAATCTTTTAGTGCATACATTATCAAATGTAAAATTACAACAAGGAGAAGGGAGGATACGAAAGGACTCACGCGCTAAAGGTGATCTGCTAATAATTGATGGCTGTTTGAAACTTTTAGCAGAGCCTGAACCAACAAAGTATGGTGAAAGAGCGCTTTATTCTTTAATCATTCCTTTAACATATGTATTAGAAATATCAAATAATGAACTGCATCTAATCGATAAAGAAGACAAAAAAACAAAAGGAATTATTAATGGAAAAATAATAGCAGGCGGTGGGCCATTATCACAAGATTGGTGGTTCAAGTATATTCCTGAGTGTGCGCCTCCTTTTTGGGATGTTTCAACAATAAATCAGGATAAATTTAGTTTATAGTGACTTAATTATTGCGCTAATAGCGTTTTATCCGCTTGCCTTGAGCCTAAAATAGTAACAAGGCAGAGAACACATTTAACCCATAAAGCCTAAATCACGTTGATTAAAATGATTTAGCTCAGGGAAGAGCTGCTGTAGCATCGCCTCATCTGCACCAAACCATTTGACGGTTGTGGCTAGGTATTGACTCATCGAGGTGGTTGGAATAAGACGACCTTTCTTTGAGGCATCGTCATCAGCGCCTAAGGTTAAATCAGGTAGTGTGCCATAAAGCCCTCCTGTCACCGCTCCTCCCATCACAAAATGATGCGCTCCCCACCCATGATCCGTTCCATTGCCATTATTACCAATAGAACGACCAAAATCAGAGATATTAAACGTGGTTACATCATTTCCCATGCCCATGTCGTTAAGCGCTAGTTGCAAATCTCCTAAGCCTAAACTGAGCGCCCTTAGTCGTTGTGCATGCTCTGCATTTTGATTGCTATGCGTATCATAACCACCCTGTCGAACATAGAATATTTGACGCTTTAAACCTTTTTGTTTGCCAATATAAGCCCATTTAGCCACGGCTTTTAAATCATTTAAAAACGAGGTTTTTAAACTTTCACTGGTTTTTATACCTAAGGTCTCTGTTGTTGGCATACTAAATAAATCGTCACCATAAGCATTTTTTGAAGTCCATAAGGGCGCATTATTTTCCCAGTCTGCTCCTAAGGTATCTTGTAAGCTAAAAGAGTGTTTTCTTAACGCATTATAGTAAGTGCTATAGTGTTCTGGCTTCTTCGTCTTTAGCCAATTATCATAGACTTCACGTTTAATTCTAAGGTATTTTTCAGGCCCTGATGATGATAAAAGTAGCGGTATCGTTGTTTGACCACGTAGCATAGCGCTTGAAGAACCGATTGCCATGTTCATCCCATAAATACTGTTACTATTTACCGTGTTCCATTCATCTGCAATCAGTCCTGCCCAACCTGCAGTACGTTTTAATGAGGTGGAGAAGCCGTTGAGTATTAATCTTCGCTGAGAGTTATGCGAGTATAAAAAAGGCGGCAATTGGGCCGATTTACTGAGAATATCAGCCTTTGTGGTGGGGTAAATTAGATTTCCTGCGTTCGCAATCATGGCGACTTTGCCTTGATTGACTAAATGCGCTAGCTCCGGCATAACCCCATTAGTCGCTAACCCTTCAATACCTGCGTGCGGATAAAAACCCTTGGTATATGCCGCTTCTAGTGAGCTGTTGCGATAATAAGGGTTCGTTGCCCCTGCGGATAGCACTAAACGGTTATTATTGACGGTTAAGGGAAGATTCTCATTATCTACCCGTAAGGAGGTACGAATAGCCGCATAGTTTTCGTAACCTTTTTTAGCATCGCTTCCATTAGGAATAAACATATTGATGGAGTCATTACCTCCATGTTGGAGAATAACAATTAAGGCTTTATAGCCTGTTAAGGAACTTCCATTATTCGCGAATAAGGATAATGGCATTCCCATTGACGCAGCACCTGTTAATGCTGCATAGCCGCCTAAAGATTTTAGAAAGTCTCTTCTAGCTTGTCTTTTATAATGGTTCATAACTCTTTTCCTTACTCAGACAGATAAGTTTCTGATGAAATAATAGCGGTGATCAGTGGCACAATAATCGTTGAAAATATTCTTGCTTCAGGATCAGTATCTCTGCTTATTTTCCAACCGTAAAAAACATCCTTATAGCCATTAAATAAAATTGATTGCTGCTCTGATGTTAACTTTCCACCCGTGAGTTTATTGTTTAAATGAAGGATTAATGCGTTTAAGGCGCGGTCACGAGCGGTTGATCCTTGTTCATCTGTTGGATCATTTTCTCGTTTGACACGGTTGAACGAGGAGAAGCTACCATCCACATGGCCTTCTAGGGCTTTTTCCAGCACGTTATATTCCGCCGAACAATCTAATAAAAAGCGATTCACCCCAATGTTTTGAGTGGGCACGGTGATACTTCCCTTACTTTTAATCAGATAGCGTTTCTCGAATGAAAGGAGGTTTTTTGAAACTTCATTATTAAAATTAATCAGCATGCTATCCGATTGGATTTGCAGCTCAGGGGCAACGAGATTTTTATCTCGAAAGAGAGCTGTGCTTGGCGTATAGGTATTGCTATAGAAGTTAAACACCGTAAACGCACGCGCAGGCGCTTGTCCTAAATACTTCGTTGGATCATTCATTAGCAGCGTATTGATTAATGTCTCATCAGACCCTTTAAGTTTCCAGCTTGGAAAAGGTTGAACGTTAAAGGCATTTAAAAACTGTGTATAAGCGAGTAAAGGTTCTTTGTATTTTTTAATGTCGTGGTTATTGATCACTTCAGGATCTAATAAAATAGCTTTTGCGACAGCTTTTAAATCCCCTTTAATGCCTTGACCATTATCATTAAAAATACGCGCCACCCTTTCAACATAAGCACTACTTGGGTTAGATTTGGTCAGGCGCATAATGAGTTGCTTCGCAATAAAGGGGGCAATATTGTCATGCCCCATTAGCAGTGTAATGACCGCCTCAATATCTTGTGAGCCTGTATTGCCGGCGGGAATATGTGTGCCTAACACTGTTTTTGCATTGGCATCATGAAACTCAGCGGTAAACGCTAAAGGCTGAGTGAGATCGCCTGTTTTGTTAGAAATACGTCCAAATCGAGGGCTTCCTTTAAGATCCCACCCTGTAAATACACGCGCTAGTTCATTTACATCGGTTTGCGTGTAAGTAGGAATAGGATTATTCGTATGATCTAGCTTGGGAGTGCCATCTATATTTAAGGCTTGTAGCCCAATGGTAAACAGTTGCATCAGCTCACGCGCGTAATTTTCATCGGGTGATATGATCGCGCTGTTCACGGTATGCTCTTTTTGGCTACCGTTGTAAGTGAGGTACAAGCCCATTGAGGCGCTATGTGAAATTTCTAACAGTAAATCTCGATAATTGCCTAATGCGTGTTTTGTTAACGTATCAAAGTACGTCGAAAGCGCTTCTGTTCGACGGATAAATAAAGATTGTGCTAAAGATTCTACGATAATCTGGCTTAATGCATAGGCCATTTTATGACGTAACTGGTCTTTCTCTAAGAGGGCGATTTCAAACCATGCGCTCATTTGATAGCGCTTCATATTAAACTCAGCACTTTGATTAAACACCGTGCCATTATCGGCTAAATACATTGCTTCCGTTGCAGGATGGTTATTAGGGGCTACTTTTTTAGCAAAACGAATGGTGCGTTTTAAATGTAGATTCGGAAGATAAGGCTGTGCTGCCTGCATATCAAACCACTTTTCGTAACCGTTTTCTTCTATAAAGGTGATATCGCTTTCATTTCTTACTAACGCGGCCTGACCTAAAAACCGCAGCGCATCAACACGATTGATCTTAGGGATGACATGAATCGTTCTGGTTTTAGCATCCGCTTTATTATCAGCGTTATCTTTTGCATGATACGTTAGGATATAAGTGCCTACTTTAGCGGTATCAACGATTCCTGTTGTTGTGACAGTTAAATTACCCGCTTGATGGTCGGTTGCCGTTGCACCCGCATCAATATAAGTTGAGCCTTCGGTAATATTGACCATTGTATCCCCCAAGAGAGTGATGACAGGCCGAATGCTATCAGGCACTGAAATCACTATGACGCTTCTAGTCACTTGAGTTGCCGCGTTATTCGCCCCATCGGTGACCTGATAGGTCACGGTATACGTGCCAATGGTTTGAGTATCTACGGTGTGACTCATAACAATTTTTGCGGTTAGATCGCCCTCTCGATCATCGACAGCCGTTGCGCCCGCATCGGTGTAAGTACTTCCTTTGGTGATGCTAACCGTTGTATGGCCTAATAGGGTTATAACAGGCCTAGTGGTATCAATAATGGCAGCCTTAACAACCGTAATGGTTCTTTTTTTCGTGGCGATAGAGCCGTTTATGTCAGTGGCCGTATAAGTCAGGAGGTAATCTCCAATAGTAGCCGTATTAAGCGCGGCTAATCCCGTTGTTATCACCGCTATTGTTACGCCTTTTTCATCTTTTGCCGTTGCTCCTGCGTCGTTATAAACGCTTCCTTGCTCAATCGAGATAGGATTCTTGCCGAGAATAGTAATCGAAGGCTGTTTTTCTGGATCGCTTCCTAGTATAAAAACCAGCCCTAATACAATAATCAATAAGTGTAATGTGATGTGTTTTAGTGAATAGCCCATGTTTATTTCCCCCTTTTAATATTGAGATTAGTATTTAAATCATTGCTTAGGAAACTCCAAGCAATGATGGTTTTTATCGTTTGCTATTGTAACCACAGGTGCTTAAGGCGTTTCGCCATATACTTCAACTTCGGCTAGGTGTAAACAGTTGTCATCTTTGGCTTTGACTAATAAATAGCGGGCTTCTTTTGGACTATCGTAACTAAATATTTGCTTCATATGACTATTTAGCATTTCGATTTGTGTCTCATTATTGAGCGTACCACTGTAAGGAGTCAGTAGTAGGTGGACTTTTGCACCATGGAGTTGGGCGGTTTGCCCCGCACGATTATGCAGTACAATTTTATTGATGTGAGTCAGATTGGGGAGCGCCACCTGCCACCAGTTATCAGTACTATTGCACTGCGTACTTTGAAAACTAACGGGGTCGCCATCAAGCGCTTTAGATGCACTGTAAGTGCCAGAGGTGTTTCCTTGGCTGGCTTTACCAAACTGCTGTGCAATATTGATGAGGCTCTCAGGGGAAAAAATATGCGCTAAAATATCACCTTTAAACGTTAAATCACCATAAGGAGCTATATCGGTTTCATCCGTCGCACTGGTGCTAATAATCCCTAAGTGGTATTCATTATTCATCATGAACTGATAGCCAGGATAGTCGTGACGTGGGTTGTCAAACAGCGTCATGGGTGCAAATCCAAATAAACCCTTGTCTTTTAGCGTTTGTTTTAATTCAGACAATCTTTTATAGGTCGCATTGGCTTTATGTGTCCAACCATTCGCATCAATCTCCGTTGTTTCTATTTGCTGATTACCATTGGCATCATCCCATGTCGCCGTGGGAACGGTGATATAAGGCATAAATACTGGCTTATTGTACTTCTGGTGTAAAAATGCAGAGAAATTAACGATTCTATCGGCTAAAAAATCAATGCCAATGGCTTCATCGGTATTTTTGATGGGGTTAGGGTGATCCCAGTCACCCAGATTTTGCGGATCACGACTAAATTGCCCCACCATTTGATGAAAGGAAATAAAGTCCAATTGATCCATTAGGTCATTGAAGACAATCTCGGGTTTTTTCCATGCGTATTGATCTCCTAATGCACAGTTTTCATAGCCACAATAACTCCCCGTATTCGTTACCCCTCGGCTTCCTGTGTCCATCATGCTTAATGAAAACAGTAAATCAGCGTTGTGCGTTTTAATGGTGTCAATCGCTCCAGAAATAATACCAGCAAATTCATGTTGGGTGGCTTCACTGGCAAGTACGGGTTTTTTATTAAACTCCGGCTCCATAATCAGCATTTTTTTGCCGTTTAAATCACTTAAAAAATTGGCAACACGGATATTATCAGCCGCATACGCTGCTTTTTTGTCCGCATCGGGCATACCATTTATTAATTTATCGCCAAAATACCAATAGCTAAAGACAGGAATATAACCAGCATCCATCATGGCTTGGATAGAATTTTTATTAAACCAGCTCTCTTCCCAATTTTCGGTTAGCCAGAGAATAAAAAATTTACTCTTTTTTAAATGCTGTTGAAGTGTTGCAAAAGCGGCAGGATCAAATAATTTGATGTTTTGATAATAAGCCACCTCTTCTACCTTATCATCCAACACGAGTCTTTTAGCACTAAGCCATATTTTTTCGCCTTCTGTGGTTGAGGCAAAGGGAAAGCTAGACGGGCCAGAAAAACCAATATTAAATTGATCAAAGATAGCCTCTATAGACTTTACCGTTACCTTTCTAGTAACTTGATCCGCATTATTCTTTGCCGCATCTTTGACATTATAGGTCATGGTATACGTGCCAATAGTTTGTGTATCGACAGGGTTAAGCGTGATAATATTGGCCGTAATATCGCCGTCTTTATTATCCGTAGCCGTTGCACCCGCATCAATGTAAGTACTTCCTTTGGTGATGCTAACCGTTGCATCCCCTAATAGGGTGATAATAGGCCTAGTCGTATCCGATACATTGGCTTTAATCACCTTAACCGTTCTACTGGCCGTTGCGGTATTCCCATTTATATCCGTTGCAGTATAAGTAATAGCGTAATGACCCAGCAGAGACGTAGTGAGTTCATCTAAACCCGTTGTGATGACTTTTATGCTAGACCCTGCCTCATCTGTTGCGGTCGCTCCTGCATCGTCATAGGTGCGTCCTTGTTCAATAGAAACAGGGTTATCACCTAAAATAGAAAGGGTAGGCTTAGCGCCAGAACTACCAAGGATAAACACTAAACCTAATAGAATAATCAATAGATGTGACGTAACTTGTTTGACTAAATAACTCATGTTTCCCCCAATCAATATTATGCTTAAGCATTTTTATTGATGTTATTTTTGTGTGAGGGTTACGTTTTATTTTTTAAGGAATATTACGTTATTAGCCCATCCCCTCGCATGTCTAATAATCATACACTAAAAATCTCTCATTAGCGCACCAAAATAGCGCACCTAGATGAGATGATGCGCTTCTTTATCGCTAAAATTTGCTCCACGTCTAGAAAGTTAATCCAATGAAGTGGCATTGTAAAATAGACCAACACTTAGAAGTCCCTCAAATAGTTTGCTATGATGCGCTTCGTTTTTCGGCCTATTCTATTCTTCAATACGTTTAATCACCTTAAATCAATCAATCACTTATATTTTTTGGCATAGTTTTTGCTAAAAAACTATATTATCTAGTGACTAACCCAATAGAGATTTCCCATGTTATTCGGACGAACTAAAAAAAATCCCATTAAAATAGCCGATAAAGGCATTAAAGAGTGGAAATACGCCGCCTGTGGCTATTGTTCCACAGGTTGTTCTATTGAAGTGGGCTTTAATGAAGCAGGGAAACCTGTTAGCTCACGTGGTGTAGCCGACGCGGATGTGAACCGTGGTAAGCTTTGCTTAAAAGGAATTTTTGAGCATGAACTCTTTGATTCTGCGGGGCGCGGCACAGTACCGTTAATGCGGGATCATTGGCATGAAGACTGGCAAGAGTCTGACTGGGATACCACGCTGGATAAAACTCATGATGAAATCCGACGTATTCAAGAGAAATATGGACGCGACTCCTTTGCGATTATTTCGACAGGGCAGATGCTGACGGAGGAGTTTTATACGCTAGGAAAGCTCACGCGCGGTTTAATTGGCACCAATAATTATGATGGCAATACCACGCTCTGTATGGCATCGGCCGTATCAGGCTATAAACGCTCGTTTGGCTCAGATGGCCCTCCCGGTTGTTATGAAGACTTTGAGCATACGGACTGTTTGATTGCATGGGGGTCTAATCTACCCGAACAACATCCCATTATTTATTGGCGGATGAAAGAAGCGCAGGAACAACGTAATTTTCCGTTAATTGTGATTGATCCGCGTGTCACCATGATTGCACAAAATGCCCATATGCACTTGGCGATTACCCCTGGAACGGATGTCGTGTTACAAAATGCGATGATGTATGTCATTTTGGATGAGGGCTTAGAAGATACCGCTTATATTGAAGCCAATACAAAGGGTATCGAAGCATTACGAGCCGAAGTTGCTCATTATGACCCTGTTGTTGCACAAAAAATCTGCGGTATTGATGAAGATACGATTCGTAATGTGGCGCGTCTCTTTGCTAAAGCGCCTGCGGCGATGCAAATATGGACAATGGGCATTAATCAATCCACACATGGCTCAGATGGTGTGGTCGGCATTAATAATCTTGCACTATTAACGGGTAATATTGGCAAGGCTGGCGGCACATCACTTTCTATTACAGGGCAGTGTAATGCAATGGGGACGCGCGAATGGTCATCTTGCTCTGGCTTACCCAATCATCGTGTCTTAGAAAATGCACAAGATCGTGAGGATATTGCGAAGTTTTGGAATATTGATCCTGAGTTTTTCCCTAAAAAGCGCGGTATGTTTCAAACGGATATTTATGCAGCGATAGAAACGGGAGAGATCAAAGGAATTTGGTTAATCGCCACGAATCCCTTATCGTCACTACCGAATACCGCACGGATTCGTAAAGCCATGGAAAAACTAGAATTCTGTGTGGTACAAGATTGTTATCAAGACTCTGAAAGCAACCAATATGCCCACGTCTTTTTCCCCGCAGGCACATGGGCGGAGAAAGATGGGGTGATGACCAATACCGAGCGGCGCATTAGTCGCATTACGCCTTTAATGAAAGCACCCGCCGAGTCCAAACCTGACTTGTGGATTTTTAACCGCATGGCAGAACGCTTTAATAAAGAAGGCAACGTCAACTTTCCTGAAAAAGCAGGGGATATTTTCTTAGAAATGGGCAAACTATCGGTGGGACGTTTGGCGGATATTTCGGGCATGAACCATCAGATGTTGGAAGAAAAACGGGGCGTGCAATGGCCCTATACTGCTGAACAAAAAGCCGCTGGCGAAGAACCCCCTAAAGGCGGTAAACGTCTGTATACCGAAACGGCGACGTTCCGCTATGCCGATGGTAAAGCCAAATTAATTCCCTTACCGTTTATTGATAATAATGAAGTTCCTGATGATAAATTTCCCTTCTGGTTAAATACAGGACGCTTAATTGAACATTGGCATGGACGCACTAAAACGGGAAAAATTGGTAATAATAATAAATACAGCCCGATTCCCTTTATTGAGATTAATCCTGATGCGGCGGCAGAGCTAGGAGTTCAACGCGGTGATTATGTGCGCTTGGTTTCACGTCGAGCCGATGCCATCGTCATGGCAACCCCAACGCAACGAGTGGCCAAGAATATGGTTTTTCTTCCCTTTCACTTTCATGATTGCGCCAATCGTTTAACGCTGGGTTTATTAGATCCGCATTCACGCCAACCTGCTTATAAACAAAATGCAGTGCGAATAGAACGCATTGAAGATCAAGCAGCCGCCGCTAAGTTAAGCATGGAAATGCGTAAGTTTTAAAGGGTTATAAAATGTTTACAGTACGTGAAAATGAACCAGAATATGCGCGACTACGCAAAGAGTCGAGCAAGAAAACCAACCAATACGGGAACGCCATTGATACCGTCCCCGCTGATGATAAGCTGTGTGGTTTTAGTTTAAATATTAACAGTGATGTGGGGATTGGTGAGAATCCTGATCGTTACAAACAACATGGCTTTTATTTTAATGCCGATAACTGTATTGGTTGTCATGCCTGTGAAGCCGCCTGTAGTGAGAAAAACGATGTCCCCTCTCATTTAGCCTTTCGTTCGGTTGGTTTTGTTGAAGGCGGCACTTATCCTAATTATCAGCGCTTAAATATTTCAATGGCGTGTAACCATTGCGACGATCCCGTGTGTTTAAAAGGCTGTCCGACCCGTGCTTATACCAAATTTGCTGAATACGGCGCTGTGCTACAAGACCCTGACATCTGTTTTGGCTGTGGTTACTGTACGTGGGTTTGCCCTTATAATGCACCCCAGCTTGATCCTGTAGAAGGCACTGTGAGCAAATGCAATATGTGTGTGGATCGTTTGGAAGTCGGCTTAAAACCAGCTTGTGTCTCCGCCTGTTTGGGTAATGCGTTAGATTTTGGGGTGATTGAAAATACCCCTGATAAGCGTACCCAAGTGAAAACGGAGATTCCAGGTTTTCCGCGTACTGACATCACCAATCCTAATATTCGCTTCCAACA
>JAGLDQ010000227.1 GCA_023145535.1 Cocleimonas sp.
GATTAAAAAATTACTAATCGCCAATCGTGGCGAAATTGCGCTTCGTATACTGCGTGCCTGTCGCGAAATGGGCATTAAAACGGTTGCAGTACATTCAACGGCTGATAGAGACTTAAAGCATGTACGCCTTGCAGATGAAGCCGTTTGTATCGGCCCTCCTAGCTCGCTGGAGAGTTATCTCAATATTCCCGCCATTATCAGTGCGGCCGAAGTAACCGATGCCGATGCTATTCATCCTGGTTATGGCTTCCTCTCTGAAAATGCAGATTTTGCTGAACGTGTTGAGTCCAGCGGCTTTATTTTCGTTGGCCCTACTGCGGCAACCATTCGCATTATGGGTGATAAAATCTGCGCCAAAGAAGCCATGGAAAAAGCCAATGTACCTTGCGTACCAGGCTCAAAGGGTGCTATCCCTGATGATCCTGATGCCGCCTTACAGATGGCAAAAGATATTGGTTATCCACTCATCATCAAAGCAACAGGCGGCGGTGGTGGACGGGGTATGCGAGTCGTTTACGATGCCTCTGACCTGATTGAATCCATTGCAATGACGAAAGCAGAGGCAGGTGCTGCCTTTGGTAATGATGTGGTTTTTATGGAGAAATTCCTACAAAAACCACGCCATATCGAGTTTCAAGTACTTGCCGATGAACACGGTAATGCGATCCATCTGTGCGAACGTGACTGCTCAATGCAACGTCGCAATCAAAAAGTCGTTGAAGAAGCCCCAGCTCCTGGAATTACACCTGAAGTTCGAAAGAAATTAGGCGAGACAATCAGCAAAGCATGTGTAGAAATTGGCTACCGTGGTGCGGGTACATTTGAGTTCTTATATGAGAATGATGAGTTCTATTTCATTGAAATGAATACTCGCCTACAAGTCGAACATCCTGTTACCGAAATGATTACCGGCATTGATCTCGTAAAACAACAGCTTATTATTGCATCGGGTGAAAAACTAACGATCAAGCAAAAAGATGTTGTACCACGCGGTCATGCCATTGAATGCCGTATCAATGCCGAGGATGCTGAGACCTTTATCCCCTCACCCGGTAGAATAGAGCGCTTCCATCAACCTGGTGGCTTAGGTGTAAGAGTCGATTCACATATTTATGGTGGTTATACTGTTCCTCCACATTATGATTCGATGATTGGAAAATTAATCGTCCATGCAGATGATCGTGATGCCGCTATTGCTCGTATGGAAGGCGCACTGACCGAAATGGTGGTTGAAGGTATCAATACCAATATTCCTCTACAGCGTAGAATTATGGCTGATACCGCCTTTCGCAAAGGTGGCGCAGGTATTGACTACCTTGAGAAAAAGCTTAGCAACAAATGACATCCTCAACCCCACAAAGCTGGCAGCAAATAAACTGCTACTGTACGAAAGCGTTTCAGGATGAAATCAGCCAGTGTATGGAGACAGCTAATGCGCTCTCCATTACCTTTCAGGACGCTGGCGATACACCTGTATTAGAACCATTACCAGGTGAAACACCCTTATGGAATGACTTGATTCTTACGGCACTATTTGATGGCACGGATAATCTATCCACCCTACTTCTCAGCTTAGAAAGCAATAAGCAACACTGGGAAATTAGCAAAATTGATCTCGAGCGCCTTGAAGATCAAGACTGGGAACGTGCATGGATGGATGATTTTAAACCAATGAAATTTGGCGAGAATCTATGGATTTATCCTAGCTGGAATGAAATACCAGAGGATGATAGCACCAAGATTATTCTCGACCCTGGCTTAGCCTTTGGTAGTGGTACCCATCCAACAACGGCGCTTTGTCTAGAATGGCTAGATGCCAATCCACCACAAGGTTTGTCAGTGATTGACTATGGTTGCGGTAGCGGAATTTTAGCCATTGCCGCTGCAAAGCTAGGCTCAAGCACAATATTCGCAACCGATATTGATCATCAAGCACTTATTGCAACTAAAGATAATAGGTTGAAAAATCAGATTCCAGAATCTGCAATTGAAACCTACTTTCCAAAAGAATTACCGACAAAACCTGTTGATTTATTGATTGCCAATATATTATCAGGCCCCTTAGTAGAGCTTGCAGAAAAATTTGCACAATTAACAAAAACGAAGGGCAAGATTGTTCTCTCTGGAATTTTAGAAGAACAAACAGATAATATTATCACGGCTTATCAAGCCTATTTTAGCCAGTTACAAATTGCGAAAAAAAATGGCTGGATACGAGTTACAGGGCAACGCAACAAATAGAAAATAATCTCACCAAAATGCAAAGCACGCGAAGAAAAGATAGAAAAAACCCTTTGCGCGCTCTGCATCTTTACCAGCGATCTATTTTTTTAAGCTGATTTAACTTGAGTCTTCGATAATAGTTATTGATATTTAAAGAATTTTTATCATAAAGTATAGTTTTACTATCCTTCATAGCTCATTGACAATTATTGCAAATAACACCTCTATTTCTCTTTTGTTCATGAACACTCTCTAAAATGGCAAGAGTTGTCATTGACTCATGAGTCCTTCATACTAAAAACACCATCCTATTTAAACATAACTAATGGCCTCCAATCATTCAAATAATACTTCACCCCATGCTCAAGTCAGTCATATTGCCTGTCCTGATTGTGATTTGATTCTGTCCGTTCCACCATTAGCCGTCAATGAAGTGGCCTATTGTATTCGTTGCGATGCTACCCTACTTAGAAATCAAAAAAACTCAATTGACCGTACGCTTGCTTTTGCAATAACTGGATTGATTCTATTTGTAATTTCCAATTTATTTCCTTTATTATCACTAAAAGCAATGGGGTTAACACAAGAGAGTAGCTTACTTTCCACTGCACTTGCTTTATTTGAAGCAGATCGCCCACTCCTTAGTCTTATCATTTTGCTGACAACCTTTATTTTCCCTGCAATCACTTTACTTGGTACTATTTATATCCTAATCCAAGTCAAAACAAATCGTATTAATCGCTATACCGCCCTTCTATTTCGCTTTTTACGCCGTACGGATGCATGGGGAATGCTGGAAATTTTTATGCTGGCGATTCTCGTTGCACTGGTTAAATTAGGGGATGTCGCCGATGTGATTTATGGTGTTTCACTGTACGCTTTTTGTTTACTGATCCTCTCTTTATCTTTGCTAAGTTATTCACTTAACCCACAAGATGTTTGGAATAGCCTAAGAAACAAACAGGGGTGTTCATTATGACAACGGCCCTTCAAGCTGGCTTAATTTCCTGTCACTTTTGTCATACCTTAAGTAAATTACCTGAAAGCATTGATGGAGAGATAATCAATAAAAATACTGAAATCTACTGCCCTTGCTGTCACTCTAGTCTGTATTCACGTATTCCTAATAGCCTCAACAGGACATGGGCATTATTATTAGCCGCCTTGATTTTGTATATTCCTGCCAATACATTACCAGTTATGACCGTGATTTTCTGGGGCGAAGGTCAACCTGATACCATCCTAAGTGGTGTCATGCATTTATTCGCCGAAGGTATGTGGCCACTAGCTTTACTTATTTTTCTTGCCAGTATCTTTATCCCTATTCTTAAGCTATTAACCTTGACGGGATTATTAATCAGCATTCATTTTCGCGCCCATTGGCGACCTAAAGACCGCACGATTATGTACCGCATTACTGAGTTTATTGGGCGCTGGTCAATGGTTGATATCTTTGTAATTGCCTTGTTAGTCGCTTTGGTGCAATTTGGCAATACCGCTAGTGTTAGCCCTAATCTCGGTGCATTATCCTTTGCGGCCGTCGTGATACTAACGATGTTTGCTGCACAGACCTTTGACCCACGCCTTATTTGGGATGCCATAGAAGAAGACTCAGCAAAAGAGACAGAAAAATAAAAAATGTCAAATAATGACTACCCAACCGCACAAATACAAACAACCTCTGGCTTTTCCCTAATCTGGATTATCCCACTTACGGCTATGCTGATTGGTGGCTGGTTAGTGTATAAATATTATAGCGAACGCGGCACAATGATCACCATTACCTTTGATAAAGCATCTGGTATTGAAGCTAAAAAAACAGCTATTCGTTATAAAGATATACAAGTGGGTCGCGTACAAAAACTAAGGCTCACCTCTGACTTAAAAAAAGTGGTGGTTATTGCTGAAATATTTCCTGAAATGGCGCAAAACCTAGGCGGAAATACACGTTTTTGGGTAGAGCGACCACGGCTTACATTGCAGGGTATTAGTGGTTTGGAAACCTTATTATCTGGTGTTCATATTGGCATTGATCCTGGAAAAAAAAGCCCTGCAAGGGAATATTATGACGGATTACCAGCCGCACCGCTTGTCACTACAGATGAAAAAGGGAGTTTGCTTGTTTTAAACAGTCATCATCTTGGCTCTCTCGATATCGGCTCGCCAATCTATTACCACAAAATACGTGTTGGCGAAGTGACGGATTATAAACTAAATATGGACACAACGAATGTCGATGTCTCCGTTTATATACATGCGCCTTACGATAAAAAAATCAAAAGCAATACGCGTTTCTGGAATGCCAGCGGAATGGATATCAATCTATCCACCTCTGGCGTATCCGTACGCATGGAGTCATTAGTCTCTCTTTTAGTTGGCGGAATCGCCTTTGAAACCCCCCAGAATAAAGTCGGTTATGAAATTACGGATAAAACGAAATTCAAGCTGTATAACTCTTATAAGCTGGCAAATGATAATACCGAACGGCTGGAAAAATTATTTTATGTGATGTATTTTGATGACAGCTTACACGGTTTAAGTACCGATTCTGTGATTGAGTTTAGCGGTGTAAAAGTTGGCAAAGTTGAAAGTATTTTGTTAGCAAAAATGCAGAATAATACACAAGTTAAAACACTCGTAAAAATCTCACTCTATATTGATCAGTTTTCTGATAATAATCAGCGCGCAGAAGCAGAAAGCACACTGCAAAACTTAGTCAGCAATGGTTTGCAAGCACAGCTAACCGTCGACAGTCTGATTACAGGCGCGCAGTTTATTGCTTTAAATATGCCAAAAAAATCACTACATCTACAAGAAAAGAAACATATATTCGCCTTATTACCCACAGGAATACACGACCCCTCAGTATTCCCCACCAAAGATGCACCCTCTTCCCTTCTTAATTTTGATGCGAGTGAAATTACCACTGAATTAAACAAAGCAATCGCTAGCGTAACGGCATTGCTCAACTCACAAGATGTTAAGAAAACACTCCGAGGAGTCGCCTCCACGGCCGAAAGTATTGCTAAAATAACAAAAAAACTAGATCAAAAAGGCTTCTCAGGTGAGTTAATCAACACCTTAACCATTGCACAAAAAACAGCAGACGATCTAAGTCACTTATTAGCCAGCACAGAGAAAACCATCACCGTATTACAAAAAGATGGCAGTACTACGTTACGCACCTTTAACAATGTCAGCAATAAACTACAAGAAGACATCAGCACCTCATTACAGACCTTCAATAATGTTAGCAACAAGCTACAGAAAGAGGCTAGCACCTCCATGCGCACCTTTAATAATGTCAGCAATAAACTACAAAAAGAGGCCAGCACCTCCATGCGAACCTTTAATAACGTCAGTAATAAACTGCAAAAAGAAGCCAGTACTTCCATGCACACTTTTAATAACGTGAGTAATAAATTGCAGAAAGACCTTAGCGTATCACTACGTACTTTCAATAATGTCAGTAATAAACTGCAACAAGACACACGTAAAACCCTGCGCCATATAGATAATACAACTATTGTGGTCAATAAAAGCCTTAAAGCAACACTTAGCGAAGACTCTGCGCTTCAATACCGCTTACAACAATTAATTAATGATTTAGGCGAAGCATCCCGCTCATTCTCAACACTCGCGGACACCTTGCAACGCAAGCCTAACGCCGTTATTTTTGGAAAATAGGTCACGATTTAGCTTGCACTCTATGTTGTCTAATTCCTGCATTGAAAGTGCTCTTTATACTTAGAAACTGCGTACTTACGCCTTAATCTCACAGAAAATAAAGCACAATCTAAGCCGTTACGGTTTATTCTAGTGATTATGGAGAATTTATGAAATTATACACTCAACTTACCCTATTACTAATCACACTCCTTGCAACTGCCTGCACCAGCCTAAGCGAAGAAGGGCAAACCGCCGTCGTCAGCAATCTAGGCGGCACGCATTTTTATTCACTCTCATCACTAGCACCTGCAAACAATCCCCAATCAACATTACGCATCGGCGTAGGCCCCGTTCAAATTCCAAGATTATTAACCCGCCCACAAATTATCAGTCGTAAAAACAGCAATGAAATTATCATGGCAGAACGCCATCAATGGGGAGGCTCACTGCGTGAAGAAATCACTCAGACAATGACCGATAATTTATCAACCTTATTAAAAACAGACCACATTGAACAATACCCGTGGAAATTTGCTTTTAAACCACATTATCAAGTACGCATTAATATTGAACGACTGGATGGAAAAGTGGGTAAAAACGTCATCCTAAAAGCCCGCTGGCGCTTATTAAAAAATAATAAAGAAGTACTCTCTAAACATGCTTTGATTAATACACCGGCTCGTGGGAAAAGCTACGGACGTTATGTTAAGGCACAGAGTAAGGCGTTAGAGATTTTTAGTCAGCAAATTGCAGGTAAGATTGCATCATTCAAAAAGTAGTTTACACTTTCATCGCTTGTGTATGGAGTTTACGTAAGCGAGGATAGCTCGTTGCTCTAATCTCCTCTATGACGCGACAGAAGTGTCAACTGACATATAAAAAATGCTCTTTATTCCCCCTTGCTTATTCGTTCCGCGTGGAAATAGATACTTTTATCTAGAGATAAGATTTTACTTATGGGCTTCTATGACAAGCTCACTTGCACTCAAGCAAATAAAAGGAGAAGACAATGAGTGCGAGCGAAACCTACCCTAAAGGGAATTTACAACGACAGCGCTATAGTCAGGTTGATCTACTTTCTGCCGATGGGCGCATTGGTCGTCTGCGTTATTTTTTCTATTCGATTATATTACCTTTTTTGGTCTTCTGGGTATTTGCGGCAGTTGCAGGGATGACGAGTAAGATTGAAAATATTGGACAGGTGATTGGTTATGTTTTTCTTGCTGCTGCAATAGGCGCAGCACTCTATTTATTATTTCAATTAACCATTCAACGTTGCCATGATTTTAATGTGAGTGGTTGGTTATCAACTCTTATTCTAATTCCTTTTGGAACGCTTATTTTTTGGTTAATTCCTGGTAGTCAAAATATCAACCGCTACGGTGAACCTCCTGAGCCAACCTCTAAGTGGGTTACAATAGGCTCTTATCTACTACTTATCATATTGATAGCAGCACTTACGTATTGGCTTCTAAAAACAGGTGTCTCACTAGACTTACCGCCATTAACCGAGACAAAAATCCCTTCAACAAATTAGCAAAATTGTTACGGCGAAACACTCCAACCTAGTTTATTCCTGAGGATACGATAATAATCGTATCCCTCAGGATGGATAAGCGTCAGCCTATGTTTTTTCTGGCGAATGATGACTTTATCGCCCGCACGTAGCTCTATATTCGCCTGTCCATCAAAAGATAGACGTGAATTTACCTCTCGACTTTCGCATAAGCTGATTTCTATTACGCCTTTATTACTCACTACAATGGGACGATTACTGAGCGTATGTGGGCAGATAGACACCAATACAACCGCATCCAGCCCAGGATGCAAAATAGGCCCTCCACCCGATAGCGAATAAGCAGTCGACCCCGTTGGTGTCGCGATAACAATGCCATCAGCGCGTTGCCTATTGACAAATTTTCCATCTATATGTGTATTGAATTCGATCATGCGAATATCATTGCGTACATGCAACACAACATCATTCAGCGCACAACCTTCACCCAATAATGTATCTCCACGATAAGCACAAGCGTGCAACAATGAGCGGGACTCTTTGATATATTGCCCCTTAAACATAATTTCCAATTGCGCGATGATTTGATCAGGGGAAATATCAACAAGAAA
>JAGLDQ010000228.1 GCA_023145535.1 Cocleimonas sp.
ATGAGCGAATCAGGCATCACTTTTACTAAATCACCCACCGCATTTAAAAAGCGTGCCTTCCCTTCTCGGCTACTAATATTAAATGCTTGCTGCAAGTGCTGTAGTAGATAATCGGTTAACGCTAATGCATCTTCTGTGTAAGAAGACTCAAATTTTTCTTTGCCAATTTTACGTACCAGTGAATCAGGATCCTCTCCGTCGGGCAAAAATAGAAAACGAATTTCTTTACCATCAACCACAAGGCTCAAGGCATTATTTAATGCGCGCCAAGCGGCTTCCTTTCCTGCTCGATCACCATCAAAGCAAAAAATAATTTCAGGAACACTGCGAAATAACAATTGAATATGCTGTTGCGTTGTAGCCGTCCCCAGCGTTGCTACGGCATAGCTAATATCGTATTGCGCTAAAGCAATCACATCCATATAGCCTTCAACTACAATAATACGCGCTAGCTTACGGGTTGCATCACGCGCTTCATAAAAGCCGTACAGCTCCGATCCTTTATGGAATAACTCTGTCTCAGGTGAGTTGATGTATTTTGGTTTTTCATCCCCCATGACACGCCCGCCAAAACCAATCACTTGCCCTTTACGATTGCGAATAGGGAACATAATACGGTCACGATAGCGGTCATAGCCACCGCCGTTGTCTTTTTCTATCACTAGACCCGCATGAATGATCTGTTTTTGGGAATAAGACGGAGATAAGTGTTTGAGGGTGTTATCCCAGCCAGAAAGCGCATAGCCCAATTTAAATCGAGCGCTTATTTCAGCACTCAAGCCACGATTATGCAGATAATCTTTAGCTAATATTGATGTGGTGAGTTGGTGTTGATAATAGTCGCACGCATCCTGCATTAATTCATAGAGGTCTTTATTAATACGCTTTCTTGGCGTTTGGTTATTCCCTTCTCTCGGAACATCCAGACCAAGTTGTGAAGCCAATGCTTCGATCGACTCAACAAAGTCCATATGATCATATTCCATCAGGAATGTAATCGCACTCCCCCCGACACCACAGCCAAAGCAATGATAAAACTGCTTGGGTTGGCTAACGCTAAATGACGGTGTTTTTTCATTATGGAAGGGACAACAAGCAACGTAGTTAGACCCTTTTTTCTTGAGTGGAACACGCGCATTTATAATATCAACAAGATCGACTCTTGTGAGAAGCCCATCGATAAAATCTTGAGGAATACGTCCTGCCATAGGTCATTATGTCTAGGAGTTATGAAAAATAAGATTAAACCAGTAAATACACAGAGTACACGGAATAACGCTTTAGTTAGTTCCCGTATATTCTGCCTGTTTCGTGGTGTTGCTTTTTTGAAGAGGGGCTACTTATCGCGGCAAATCGGTACTCCCCATCAAATAAGCATCAACCGAATGGGCACATTGACGACCTTCGCGTATTGCCCAAACAACTAATGACTGTCCACGACGCATATCACCTGCGGAAAAAACTTTATCCAGCGAAGTAGAGTAAGCTTTATCGCCTTCGGTAGCACCCTGCACATTACCACGATCGTCCAACGCTACCGCTAATTCTTTTAGCATCCCTTC
>JAGLDQ010000229.1 GCA_023145535.1 Cocleimonas sp.
TCAGCCTCTTTAACCCACTCAACCTTAGCGCATTTTATCGCACTGAGTTTGCCCTCCTTGCCAATAAATTCTTTGGTAACAACAGAGAACATGCGTTCGCAACCTTCTTCTTGTGAACTTGAAGTACGCATTTTATCGGCCCAATCAGGCCAAGTTAAGTCTTTATTTTCTTTCTCT
Source organism: Cocleimonas sp. (assembly GCA_023145535.1). Taxonomy (GTDB): domain Bacteria; phylum Pseudomonadota; class Gammaproteobacteria; order Thiotrichales; family Thiotrichaceae; genus JAGLBW01. The sequence continues at coordinate 178 of JAGLDQ010000229.1, forward strand.
GGCGGAGCGGGCATAATTTCTAATTGCGTGATTGATTTTGCTCCATGACGTACCGATGTGCCAATACAATCAGAGCCTGTATCGCCGCCACCAATAACCACGACATGCTTGTCTTTAGCGGAGATAATATGCTCATCGCCATGCACACCTTGCACCGCTTTGGTATTTGCTTTTAGGAAGTCCATTGCAAAATGCACCCCCTCTAAATCACGACCATCAACCCGTAAATCACGTGGATGCTCAGCCCCTCCTGTTAGAATAACCGCGTCATAATCATCAACTAATTGTGTCGCAGGAATATCAACGCCAATATGTGTATTCGTTTTAAACTCAACCCCTTCTGCCGCCATTTGCTCCATACGACGATCAATGAGTTTTTTATCTAATTTAAAATCAGGAATGCCAAAACGAGTTAAACCACCAATGCGCTCTTCTTTCTCAAATAAAACGACCGCATGCCCTGCGCGTGCTAATTGCTGTGATGCTGCCATTCCTGCTGGCCCTGATCCAACAATGGCAATGCGCTTTCCTGTTTTTTCTGCGGCTATTTGTGGTTTAATCCAACCTTCTGCAAAACCTTTGTCGACAATCGCGCACTCAATGGTTTTAATCGTGACAGGCTCATCATCAATATTAAGCGTACAAGACTCCTGACAGGGCGCAGGACAGATTTTACCTGTAATTTCGGGGAAGTTATTGGTTGAATGCAAGACATCCAATGCGCCTTGCCAGTCATCCTCATACACCAAGTCATTCCAATCAGGGATAAGATTATCAACAGGGCAACCTTGATGGCAAAAGGGAATACCACAATCCATACAACGTGCTGATTGCTCATTCATTTCTTTGTCGGATAATGGAATGACAAATTCATGAAAATGCACAATGCGCTCTTCGATATTTCCATAAGAACGGTCTTGACGTGCGTATTCTTTAAATCCTGTTGGCTTACCCATAATTTTCTTTTTCCTAGTGACGAGACGACGGCCTCATCCTTCTTAATTGACAGCTCTAGCCATCTAAAAACATGCTAGGCTAGCAATTCAATGTTTGACAATCATTTTGTAGGGCGGGAGAATTCCGCCTTGTTTGACATCATTTTGGTGAGATGCTTCCACCCTACGTTAATTAGCGCTGTCTTGGCTTAAATTGATAGCTACATTTTAATATCGCTATACTTTTTTCATATCTTCTAAAGCGCGCTTATAATCCACAGGCATTACTTTAATAAACTGCGGTAAATACGCATCCCAGTGATCAAGAATTTCGGTAGCACGTTCTGATTGCGTATAGCGTTGATGATCTTCAATAATACCTTTTAAACGGGTTTCATCGGCACTCGTTAAGTCATTCAGGTCGGCATCGACCCCATCTTTTTCAATACTTTCTAGCTCAACCATTTCCATATTACAACGACTGGAGAAATCACCGTTACGATCTAATACATACGCCATACCCCCTGACATGCCGGCGGCGAAGTTGCGGCCTGTATCACCCAAAACAGTCACAATCCCCCCTGTCATATACTCACAACCGTGATTTCCAACCCCTTCTACCACGGCTTTAACACCCGAGTTACGCACACAGAAACGTTCACCAACCACGCCTGATAAATAAGCTTCACCTGCAATAGCACCAAAGAGTAAGGTATTACCCGCAATAATATTATCCGATGCTTTGCCAATTGCCGCGTCAGCCGGGGGATAAATAATTATTTTACCGCCAGAAATACCTTTACCAACATAGTCATTCCCTTCGCCTTCTAGCTCAATGGTGACACCTTGCATTAACCAAGCGCCAAATGACTGCCCAGCAGTACCTGTGGCTTTAATATAAATAGTATTATCAGGCAAACCATTAATGCCGTATTTCTGTGCCACCTCACCTGACAACATGGTGCCAAAGGTGCGATTATAATTATGCAACTTAATCGCAATGTTAACGCGTTCACCTGATGATAGCGCCGATTGTGCTTGCGCGATCAATTCATGATCCAGTGCTTTATCAATGCCGTGATCTTGTATTTCAGTGTGATAAATTTGCTTCGGATCATCTGCAATAGGCTTGGTTAAAATACGGGAATAATCTAACCCTTGCGCCTTCCAATGATCAATAACAGGACGCATATTTAGACGATCAGATTGACCAATCATTTCTGTCACGGTTTTAAAACCAAGTTTTGCCATTAACTGACGCATTTCTTCAGCAACAAAGAAGAAGTAGTTAATAACGTGTTCTGGCTTCCCTTTAAAACGTTTACGTAACTCAGGATCTTGCGTTGCAACACCAACAGGACAGGTATTAAGATGACATTTACGCATCATCACACAACCTTCAGCAATCAATGGTGCCGTCGCAAAACCAAACTCATCAGCGCCTAAAAGCGCGGCAATAACAACATCACGCCCTGTACGCAAACCACCATCCGCTTGCACACACACACGGCTTCTTAATTTATTTAACACAAGGGTTTGATGCGTTTCAGCTAAGCCAATTTCCCATGATGATCCCGCATGTTTAATGGAGTTTAAAGGCGATGCGCCTGTGCCACCATCAAAACCAGAAATGGTAATATGATCCGCATGTGCTTTCGTAACACCCGCCGCAACCGTACCCACGCCCACTTCTGAAACCAGCTTCACCGAAATACGGGCTTTTGGATTAACATTTTTCAGATCATGAATGAGTTGAGCTAAATCTTCAATCGAGTAAATATCATGATGTGGTGGCGGAGAGATTAATCCAACCCCAGGCGTTGAGTAACGTACACGCCCAATCTGTTCATTAACTTTATGCCCAGGTAGTTGACCGCCCTCGCCAGGCTTTGCGCCCTGTGCCATTTTAATTTGAATATCATCTGAATTTACCAGATATTCCGTCGTCACCCCAAAACGCCCTGATGCAACTTGCTTGATAGCAGAACGCTCAGGATTCATTGAACCATCGGGTAATGGATTAAAACGGCTTGCTTCTTCACCGCCCTCTCCTGTATTCGATTTTGCGCCGATTTGATTCATTGCGATAGCAAGCGTGGAATGAGCTTCGTACGAAATGCTACCAAATGACATCGCACCCGTTGCAAAACGCTTTACAATGTCAGTCACTGGCTCGACATCATCAATCGATACTGGCGTATCGGCCCATTGGAAATCCATTAAACCGCGCAGGGTTAATAAATCTTTGCTTTGTTCATCGACGAGCGTTGAGAATTCTGAGAAGGTTTTTGCATCCTTACCACGCACGGCATGTTGCAATTTAGCGATTGTATCGGGTGTCCAAACATGCTTTTCACCCCGTAGTCGATAGGCATAATCACCACCAACATCAAGGTGCTTTTTATA
>JAGLDQ010000023.1 GCA_023145535.1 Cocleimonas sp.
TATCACTAAAAGAAAAACAAATCTATAACTTCGATGCGAATATTCCAGAGCTAAACGCTCTCAAAGACTTTCTACATAATTTATAAAAACACAGGGGAAATAAATGATTATCGTAACAGGCGGCGCGGGTTTTATTGGCAGTAATATAGTAAAAGCATTAAATAATCGCGGTGAAACCGATATCCTAATCGTTGACAACCTAGTCAATGGAAAAAAAATGTTAAATATCAATGATCTTGATATTGCGGATTACATGAATAAAGAGGAGTTTATCGCGCGCATCAAAAGGGATGAAAACTTTGGCGGCAAGGTACAGGCTATTTTCCATGAAGGGGCTTGTTCTGCAACCACGGAATGGGATGGTAAGTTTATTATGGATAATAATTACGACTACACCAAATCCCTATTACAGTGGTGTGCTAAGCATAATGCACAATATCTTTACGCTTCATCGGCTTCAGTTTATGGCTCTGGGCTAGTGTTTAAAGAAGCGCGCCAAAATGAACTCCCCATCAATATGTATGCTTATTCAAAATTTCAATTTGATCAGGTGGTGCGTCGTTTTATGCCTGAGGCTAAGAATCAAATTGTTGGTTTTCGCTATTTTAATGTCTATGGGCCACGTGAGCAGCATAAAGGCACGATGTCGAGTACTGCCTTTCACTTTCATCATCAAATCAATGCCACTGGGGTAGCCAACTTATTTGCAGGGATTGATGGCTATGAAAATGGCGAGCAGCGACGTGATTTTGTTTATATTGATGATGTGGTGGATGTTAATTTATGGTTTTTAGATCATCCAGAAAAATCAGGTATTTTTAATCTTGGTACAGGCGCTTCGCAATCCTTTAATGACATGGCAAAGGCAGTGATTAAATGGCATGGCAAGGGAGAGATTGACTATATCCCCTTCCCAGACCATCTTAAAGGCGCTTATCAGAGCTTTACGGAAGCAGATATTAATCATTTACGTGAGACGGGCTATACGGGGAAATTTAAAAATGTAGAAGAGGGGGTTAAGTGTTATTTAGACTGGATGACTAAGGATTAAAATAATAATCGGTGACTAAGCCAATAAACACCACCATACCCAGCCAGTGATTATTTAAAAAGGCTTTAAAACAGGCATGTGGTTCACGGTCTTGGATTAATTGTTGTTGATAGATAAAAAATCCTGTTGCGCTTGCGATACCTAGATAATAAATCCACCCACGGGCGGCGAGATAACCGATTAATATCAATAAAATAAGGGTTAATGCCTGCAAAATACCAACAATCAATTTATCGTTATCGGCAAATAAAATAGCGCTAGATTTCATCCCAAGTTTTATATCATCATCACGATCAACCATGCCGTACATGGTGTCGTAAGCGGTTGTCCAGAGCATCGTTGCAAGATAAATAAGCCATGCAATCAATGGCGGTGTTTCACCCGTTACCGCTGTGAATGCCATCGGTACTGCCCATGCAAAGGCGGCGCCTAAATGTACTTGTGGTAGGGAGTGATAGCGCTTCATAAAGGGATAGCTGGCGGCAAGTAACAAGGCAACCGTAGAGAGTAAAATAGTCGCTAGATTTAATTGTAATACCAAGATAAAAGCCGCCAATGCCAAGACCGCAAATACCATTAACGCTTCTTTAGGGGTTATTTTTCCTGTGGCTAAGGGACGATCTTTCGTGCGTTTAACTTTTCCATCAATTTTACGATCAGCAAAGTCATTAATAGCACAGCCTGCGGAGCGCATTACAAACACCCCCAGTACAAAAATCAGTAAAATGTTTAGATCAGGCATTCCCTCAGCCGCAAACCAAAGCGCCCACAAGGTTGGCCAGAGTAATAAATAGGTTCCAATCGGACGATTAAAACGGATTAGCGCTAAATAATAGGGAAACTGCTGTTTTAGATCCGCAAAACTCATTAGCATTGACTATCGCTATCAATATTCAAACGATCCACTATCTTCCCTTTCACCAGATGCTCCTCTAGAATTTCATCAATATCTTCTTTGTCAACAAAACTATACCAAACGGCCTCAGGATACACCACCATCACAGGGCCAAGATCACAGCGATTTAAACAACCAGCGGTATTAATCCGTGCTTGTCCTGAGCGTACTAAGCCTAATGTTTTGCTTCGCTTTTTCATATAGTCGCGCATTTTTTGAGCATTATGCTGCTGGCAACAGGGTGAGCCATCTTCACGTAGATTGGTACAAATAAAAACATGATGTTGATAATGCGACATAAACTTCTCCCGATTATAAATAGTGAGCACCGAGTATAGTTAAAATTTTCATCTCTATTTGATTAATCAATAATCAAGCAGAGCATTGAGATCTGTTAAAGAGGTAAAATAATCAGCAAGTCGTTGTTTTCTATTGCTGGCTTTTTGATAAACACGCTTAAATTCCTGCTCATAGCGAGCGGCGAGGCTACTATTATCAATAATAACGGAGTTCTCATCATTACGGGTTTCTGCGCTTTGACTAAAATTATACGAGCCTGTTACCACGTAACGACGGTCTATAATCATGACTTTATGATGCAGTTTTTTAGGATTTCCATCCAGTAACACATCAATATTTTCATTTTTCAGGTCATCATACTGTGCATACGAAGAACCGGACTGACTCGTGTCAACGACTCCTTTTATCTCAATACCTTGTTGCTTTAGATTGATCAAAGCCTTGCTTATATCCGTGCTGGTAAATGCAAAGGCCATAAAATGTACTGATTGTTTGGCAGATTGCAATAAAGGAATCAAGTGCTGGCTTCTAAAGTGATCATCGGGCGAGAAATAAACCTTTACGGGGCTGTTATTAACGGTAAAGACTGAATCCGAGGCATTTATTTGGCGGTGAACCCCAGCCCAAAGTTGCTCAAATTCTTCAGTATAGTTAGTCGCCGCTGCAACACTCTCCAGTTGCAATAAATTTTCATCATGATGATAAGCGCCATTCGTGGTGTAATTCATCGAACCTGTCCAGACTTGTTTTTTATCAATAATAGTAAATTTATTATGCATTAAAGCACTACGCTTATCGCCCTTAACAGCAATACCCGCATCATTAAGTGCCTCGATTTGCTTCCATGAAAAATGATCACTATCCGTTAAAACACGTACTCGCACATCACGCTGGTGCGCTTTAATTAGACTTTGCGTGACATTTTGTAAGGATAATTCATAAATCGCCACATCAACACTAACACGGGCCTGATCAATCGCAGCGATTAAATGGGTTTCAGGGCCACCGCTTTGCGTATTAGCATTCGTCGAATCGGGTTGTGAAAAATAAACTTTGATTGCACCACTCGCAGTAGCAGTAGGGTTGCTGGGAGAAGGTGTTTCTGATGCGCTCCCCCCTTGATTAAAACCTGTGGAATGATTACAAGCAGTAAGAAGAAACAGAATGGAAAGTAGCACGAGCCATTGATTTAATATTTTCATTATGAGGGTGATCAAGTTGGTTAAAATCACAGATTTTAACCAACTTATTTTGCTTTTTCCTAACATTATTACCAACGGAGAAATTGAGGTGAGCTAACCGTCTATTTTCTACTCTTTATCTCTATTTAAATATAATCGCTATACATTAAATGGGTTTTATTCTATATTTAATGAAGTGCAAATATCTATTAAAGGAGTTTCCTATGAAAATAAGTGAGCAAGAGAAGTCTAAAACACGTCAAAGAATCCTTGAGTCTGCGGTGGATGTTATTTCTGAAAAAGGCTTTAAATCTGCTTCTATGCGTGAGATTGCGCGGCGGGCGGAGGTGGGTGATGCGACGATTTATAATTACTTTCCCTCTAAAGAGAAATTACTCTACGGTTATTGTGAGTCGATACAGCATCAAGTGATGGTATCGTTGCAAGCGATTGATGATTTTCATGAGTATTCTCTGCATGAGCAACTGCAACAATTGGTCGAGATGGAGTTACAAACTTGGTTGCCCGCACGTGAGTTTTTACAAGAGGTGTTTGCACTCACCTACTACTCACCAGCAACAGGCTTATCGCATCTTGCAGAAACTAAGCGTTTATTTATCAGTATGGTGACGGATATGCTGGAGGCAGCGATTGAGGCGGGTGAAATTCCTGATCAACCTTATCAAGAGCTATTACCGCGTTTATTCTGGGATTATCAATCCGGTGTGCTGGCTTATTGGCTTAAAGATGATTCGGATGATTTCGCAAATACCACGCTATTGGTTGATAAAAGCATGGAAATTGTGGCTAATTTATTGCATCAGGGCTTAGTGGGGAAATCATTGGATTTAATCTCTTTTTTATTCCGCACTCATATCATGAGTCATTTTGATCAGTTTAAACCGATGACTGACTCAGATAGTGCCACTAAAACCCAAAAGCGTCGTTTTATGGGGGCTAGTGATGAGTAATGGTGTTCCCGAAGGGAAGTTAGCACGCTCTAGTGTGGCAGGTTTAGCAGTGATGAAGGTGGGTATCAGTGAGTTAGGCCATAAAGTGAAACGGCCTTTTTTATCCAAAGAAAATAAGAAAAAAGATAAAGCCTCTATGGATGATAAAAATGCCAAGATATTATTTCAAGCATTAACACAACTGCGTGGAACAGCATTGAAAGTCGCCCAAATGCTTGGAATGGAGCAGGGTTTACTTCCAGATGCTTACCACAAAGAGCTGGAAAAATCCTTCCATCAAGTGCCCTCGTTGAATCGGGTGTTAGTACGCAAGGTGATAACATCCGAGTTAAAGCAATCGCCCCAAGCACTGTTTGCTCAATTTGAAGCCGAAGCATTTGCCGCTGCCAGCCTTGGACAAGTGCATAAAGCTACCACATACGACCAGCAAAAAGTTGCGGTAAAAATACAATACCCTAGTATTAATGTTGCGATCAAAAATGATTTAACGATGGTTCGTGGAATTGCGCGGGGTATGTCGAATACCAAATTGATTTTACAATCACTGGATGAAATTGAAGCGCGTTTGTTGGAAGAAGTGGATTATCGCATTGAGGCACAAAATACACAGTGGTTTCAGAAAAATATCACCCTAAAAGGTATTTCTGTTCCTAATGTTTATCCGGATTTAAGTAGTGAACGTGTATTAACCACCGAGTTTGTTGAAGGTTTACATTTGGACGCTTGGCTGGCAACTAACCCATCCCAGCAACAACGTAATGAAAGAGCGCAATTACTGTATGATTTTTTCACTCATTCATCTCAAGACTTAAAGTGCTTGCATTCTGATCCTAACCCTGGAAATTATTTATTCCACGACGACGGCTCAATCACAGTGATTGATTTTGGCTGTGTCCGCAAAATGTCAGATAACTTTGTGCAAGCCTATCCGCTCTTAGTGAAAGGTTATTTTGAGAATGATCCTGATGCGATTTTTGCGACGTATAAAAAATTAGGTATGGAACACAAAGCGTTTAATCATGAGTTTTATCAACGTGTATTACGCCCTTTTGGGAAGTGGATCACCGAGCCTTATCATAGTGAGAATTTTGATTTCGGCGAGCATTCCGACTATACCCAGCGGGGTAAAGAGCCGATGAAAATTTTGCATGCGTCTTTCAAAGTTGACTACATGGCGGAAGAATTCATTTTTCATAATCGCACCTATTATGGCTTATTACAGATTTTTGAAAAAATGGGCGCAACAGTATCACTTTGGATAAAGTCATGAAAAACAAACGATTGAAACCCGTACTCTCTCGTTATAAAGAGCACAAGGAAAGTGTCTGCAACATCTGTTTAGACCCTAGCCTCAATACCGCAGAAGCATTTTATCACAAGACTGATACAGCCGATGGTAATGTCTGGGGCTGAAATAACGCTCTACAAAAGCCGCTCAATCATCAACTGTGGCGAACTCACGCCACGAAATTCATTGACATCCAGCTTATATAATAAATGTACTAAATCACCTTGCTCTGGCCATGCGGCTAAATCAACGTTAAAGGCGATGGCTTCGACGGTCGTTGCAGTGGGGTCGTTGTTTTCTATTAAGCGCAGTGTTAATTTGACATGGGCATTTTTAAGAATACGTTTTTGAAGAATTTGAAACTGGTTATCAAAGACGGGCGCAGGAAAATGTTGTCCCCACGGTGCAGCAAAACGAAGTTGATTCGCACTGTTTAGGTTAAACTCATCTCGTCGTAGCGCGCCATCGCTGAATAGTTTTTCTGCAAACACATCGGCATCCACTTGTTCTCTAATGACGTGGTTAATCGCTTCAATAAACACGGGCAAATTTTCTTCTGCCATGCTTAACCCTGCCGCCATTGCGTGTCCACCAAATTTATCGACTAGATTGGGGTTTTGGGTGGCAACGACATCCAAAATATCACGAATATGTAATCCTGTTATAGAGCGTGCTGAGCCTTTGATAATACCGTTATCGCCTGGCGCAAAAATGATCGCAGGACGATGATAGCGTTCACGAATGCGCGCGGCGAGGATACCAATAACCCCCTGATGCCAATCGTCTTTATACAAGCAGAAAATGACCGGTAGATCACCATCATCTAGGGTGGAAAACTCTTTTTCTAGAATCTGTAAGGCTTCTCCCTTCATGCTATTTTCAATCTCACGTCGTTCGAGGTTGAGATCATCCAGTGCGCCGGCCATTTTTATTGCTTTTTGATAGTCACTTGCCAATAGTGTTTCAATGCCGATACTCATATCATCTAAACGACCAGCAGCATTCAGGCGCGGCCCACAGCTAAAGCCTAGATCACTACTCACGGCATTATGAATATTGCGCCCAGCCACACTGAATAACGCTTGTATGCCTGCGCAGCATTGTTTTCTCCGCATACGCTGTAAACCTTGCGCGACTAAGATGCGATTATTTTTATCCAGCGGCACAACATCGGCAATTGTTCCTAGCGCAACAATATCTAATAGGTTCGTTAAATTTGGTGTGGGAATTTGCTGTTGCAGGAAATAATCTTGCTGTTGCAGTTTGGTTTTTAATGCCAGCATGAGATAAAAAATTACACCGACACCGGCTAGATTTTTTGAGGGAAATTGACAGTTGGGCTGATTAGGGTTAATAATCGCCTCCGCATTCGGAAGCTTTCGCCCTGGCAGATGGTGATCGGTAATAATAACACGACAGTTTAAAGCGTTAGCCCGCTCAACCCCTTCAATACTAGAGATGCCATTATCCACCGTGATAATTAAATCAGGCTTAAATTGCTGTGCTTGATCGACAATTTCAGGGGTTAATCCATAGCCAAATTCAAAGCGATTCGGTACTAAGTAATGGATATTTTTCACGCCCATCAGGGTGAGTGATTTAACCGCTACAGTCGTTGCTGTTGCGCCATCGGCATCAAAATCGCCAATAATAACGATCGTGGCGGAAGACTTTATCGCTTCTATCAACACTTCAACGGCTTTATGAATACCTTTTAACTGCGAAATGGGATGCAAATCTTTCAACTCACTACTCAAATCATCGGCACTATCAATTTCTCTGCCAGCAAAGATGCGGTGCAATAAGGGGGATGCGACTTCCTCTGTTTTAATCTTCCCTTTTTGCTCACGTGCTACTAATGTCATTATTGCCATTATTTAAGCAACTCCATAATACTGGGCTTATTGCCTTTGACCTTATTCCACAATTCATTCAAGGATTTCTTTTTTTCAGGGATATAGACTTTGCCATCACAGCTTTGCACCAGTAGTTTAATCTTACCTTTATTAAAGAGCTTTTCCATTGGTGCAAACCATTCGCTTTCGAGTTTATCAAGCTGTGCTTGCCAGCCTTCTAGATCATCACTGAGGGCAAAAGGGGTTAATTGATCTAAAATTAAGAGATGATGCCCACCTGCTTCTAATTGATCTAATTCATACTCTGGTTCAGAAGCGATATTTAGATGGCGGCATTGTGCAACGGAAGCCGCAAGTTCCCCCGTAAATCCGCCACCAATAACGGTACGCACTCTCGTTCGTGCATCTGTTTGCATGCCACCGCCCCATAACCACAAGCTATTAACCGCCAATTTACCTTCTTGTTCGCGTCTAAAATTTACATCGGCACTGTGTAGTAACATTTGCGCCTCATTTTGTAATCGATGCAAATTCATCTTATCGGAATGCGGCAAAAACTTGGAAATTTCCTTGCCCCGTAGTTCACGCAAGGGTGTGGTGCGTATTGACTCATCCCTATCCATCAACAAATACCAACGATTACAACACCCCATAACAAACTGTACGCCATCATCCGCAAAATGTGCGTTTAAAAGCGCAATGTATTGTGTTGATTCATCCTCCGTCAGATCAAGTAGCGGATCAGGATCTAACATAACCTCACTCGCCCCCGCTTTTAAATGCACGGGGTCAGCACATAAAAAAGTACCTTTATGTGCAACCAAATCAGAGTTAATGCGTTCTTTTTTTACTCGAAAATGTGCATACGGCAACTCCTCATCCGCAGAAAAACCGAGCAAGCCAAAAATAGCGGCATCCAACCCCACAAATGGCACATCCTTGTGCTCACTATGTGCTAATAATACCGCCGTTATTTCAGACTTCGCTTCAAAGCCAAAATCTTTACTCCATAAGGTAAGCGGTGCTAATAAGTCAGGGATTAAAACATGTAATATTGGGCTATCTGACATGGTGGTGATTCCGATAATTTGAATAAGCCAAATGTTAGCACAACTAGCAAAACAATAGCGCGCCAAACTAATTTGAATTATTGCTTGTAACTCCCCAATGATAAATATAGTATGCACCCCCGTTACAAACGTAGCGAAAGACGATGATTTTTGCTTGTTTTATGACTATTTTTTTTAGTTGACTTCATGAAACAAAACAGTGAGAATGCATCGCTTAAATGCGCTGGTAGCTCAGTTGGA
>JAGLDQ010000230.1 GCA_023145535.1 Cocleimonas sp.
CGAATACTTTCAAGCGCTTTTTCCATTCCTGCCGCCCCTTCGGAGACAGGATAGGTTATATCTAAGGTTTTGGTATGAAAAGAATTATCATCATCTCCAATATGACGGATGCGGTAAAGCTGCTCATTACTCAAGACAGGCTGACGTATTTCTAGACGATCACTAGAATCACTATCACTATGCCCTAACAAATTAGGCCGTGGCCCAATAATACTAACCAATGACATCACGATTTCTTCACGAATCGGATCAATGGGTGGATTGGTGACTTGTGCGAAGTTTTGTTTGAAATAATTAGATAAATGACGTGAACGGTTTGATAACACCGCAGGAGGCGTATCCGCCCCCATTGAGCCAATGCCTTCCATACCCGTTGCGACCATTGGCCCTAACAGAAACTTAATATCCTCTTGTGTATAACCCAGTGCCTGCTGTGCATTTAAGAGGTCTTCATCTTTTAATGGGTCAACAAGGTTAACCTCACCGATCATTTCACAGACTTTAATCTGTCCATCATCTAGCCATTGCTGGAACGGGTGTGCATCAGCCAATGTCGATTTAATTTCTTTATCATCAATAATACGCGCTTGTTCTAAATCAATCAGGAACATTTTTCCTGGCTCTAAACGCCATTTTTTAACAATTTTATGTTGTGGAATATCCAGCACACCCATTTCAGATGCCATGACCACAATATCATCATCTGTGATTAAATAACGCTGAGGACGCAAGCCATTACGATCCAATACCGCACCGATTTGACGACCATCCGTAAAAGCAACAGCGGCTGGCCCATCCCAAGGCTCCATGAGTGCGGCATTGTACTCATAATAAGCGCGCTGCTTATCATTCATGGTCTCATCGCCGTACCATGCTTCAGGGATCAGCATCGTCATGGCTTCACTCAGTGAATAACCACCAGCAACCATTAATTCCAATGCATTATCAAAACAGGCGGTGTCGGATTGACCATCTGCAATAACAGGCCAAATCTTTTTAACATCATCCCCTAAAATCTTAGAACGCATTGAATGTTCGCGCGCTTTCATCCAATTGACGTTACCACGATTCGTATTGATCTCGCCATTGTGCGCCACCATACGGAACGGATGCGCTAAGTCCCATGTTGGGAAGGTGTTGGTAGAGAAGCGTTGATGCACGAGAGCAATCGCTGAAACGATACGCTCATCGGCAAGATCAAGATAATATTCACCCACCTGCTCTGCTAACAACATGCCTTTGTAGACAATGGTGCGAGTCGACATAGAATTAATATAAAAATCGCCAACACCGGCCATTTCTTGTTGGCGCGCTTTAATACCAATCACTTTATGGATAACAAATAGCTTTCTTTCTAACCCATTTTGCCCCTGCGTATCCGCACCCGCCGCAATAAACACTTGACGCGTCATTGGCTCAGTTGGCTTAACACTAACACCAAGATCAGAGGGGTCAACGGGGACATCACGCCACCCGAGTACTTTCTGTCCCTCTTCTGTAATGACACCTTCAACTAGTTTTTCCAATGTCTCACGTTGGGCATTATCTTTGGGGAAAAACAACATGCCAACACCGTATTCGCCCTCATCCGGTAAATCAAAGTCAACCACATCGCGAAAAAAAGCATCAGGGACTTGCATTAAAATACCCGCACCATCACCTGCTTTAGGATCAGCACCTACCGCTCCCCGATGCACAATATTCTGCAGAATCGTTAACCCTTGTTTAACAATATGATGACTTTTTTTACCTTTAATATGGGCAACAAAACCAACCCCACACGCATCATGTTCATTCGCGGGGTCATATAGTCCTTGCTTTGGCGGTAAAGATCCGTGGTGCATTTGCAATCCTCATTATTCTCTTATTTTTAAGCGGCATGCCTTTACACAATCTCAAATAAAATGAAAATGTGTCCGCATTCTAGCGTTTACGCTCTTTCAGAGCGTAAAAAGGACTGGACAGTATAGCAAACTCTGCACTACCTAGGTATATTATCTTCAATATTATCCCTAGGCTGTGAAGAGTTTGTAGATAGTTCTTGCAAGTATATTAGTATATGCTAATATCTATAACATAGATTATCACTTATACTTTTTAAACATCGTCTAACACAAATTTTCAACGCTATGGAGATCCACATGAAAATTAAAGAAAGCGCAAAGATTGTATTATTAACTGCTTTATTAGCAGCACCATTCGCCGCAACAACAACGCAAGCCAGTGATTTTTTCGGTGGAAATGATGGCGAGTGGAAAGTAGGACCCAATGGGCCTTACTGGGACGAAAGTGACTGGCCTATCTGGACGCCTATGTACTGGATGCAGGAAATGATGGATTCATTCGATGATAAAGATGGTAACAATAACATGATGGGGATGGGCGGTGGTAACAACCGTTTTGGTAATATGCCATTTGGCAATATGATGCCAGGCAACAGTACTCCAAAGTATGGTTATGGCATGCCTTATGGTGCGCCAGCGCCTGCTATACCCGTAAGACCTGCGATCCCACAGTCTGCAACTATCGCTAAATAATCATTTTTAAATAAGCTCCTTCTAAAAGGCCGCTTGGTTTATCACCTTGCGGCATTTTTATGTCAGATTCAATCCGCCATCAAGAATAATAATCTCACCGGTCAAATAATGATTAGTGATAAAACTAACCGCCATTTGTGCTATTTCATCAGGCTGTGCTTCCCGCTTCATTGGCGAATTTTCATTCCATAATTTTCTAGCATCCACCCAATCTTTACTTAAGGGCGTTTCTACCAACCCTGGCGCAATGGCATTAACTCTAATATTGGGTGCTAAGGTCAGTGCCAACAATTTTGTCATATGATTTAACGCCGCCTTGCTTGTGGCATAGGGAATAGAAGCTCCTTTAGGGCGAATACTCGCATGTGTACTGATATTAAGAATAACACTCGGACATTTAAGACTAGCCGATTGGCGTAACGCGGCTTCTGCTTCCGAAATTAATGTCCATGGCGCTATCACATTTAGCTCATATTGCTCACGCCATATCTTTGCGGTGGCTTGTTTAAG
>JAGLDQ010000231.1 GCA_023145535.1 Cocleimonas sp.
TCACCTGGCGAGGCAAAGGGTAATTTATCAATAATCACACAGCTTAATGCCGCACCGCGCACATCAACCCCTTCCCAAAAACTACTGGTTCCTAGCAAGACGGCATTACCAAAATCACGAAATTTTTCAATCATATCCGCTTGCGAAGAATCACCCTGTACTAAGATTGGATAATCAATTTCATCTTCCAGTAATTCTGCCGCTTCATTCAGCGCACGATAGCTGGTAAATAACATAAAGGTGCGCCCTCCCGCCGCTTTAATGACAGGCAATGCAGCTTCTACCACCGACTCTACAAAATTATGTTGCTGCGGCTCAGGCATATTAGGGGGCGCATAGAGCAGACTATGATGCCAATAATCAAAAGGGCTATCGAGCAATAATTCTGTGGGTTGCTCCATGCCAATACGCTGAGTGAAATGGTCAAATGATTGCTGTACCGCAAGAGTCGCTGAGGTCAGTATCCACGCACACTGCCATGTTTCTAGTTGTTTTTTAAAGGGTTCTGCAATATCCAATGGTGTCGATACTAATGAAAAGGAACGCGTGAAGGTTTCATACCATTGCACTGTATTTTCTTTGGGATTATTAAGTCGATTCAGTTTATTGTTGAGATCCACCAAACGCTCAAAGCAAGACTCCAGTTCTTTACTCCGCTCGGCGGCATGCTCCATAATATTGAGCAATTGAGTGAGTATCTCATCAAGATGCTGCATTTCTTTTTGAATCGCAGGTTTAGTGCTAATTTTATACCACGGCTCACGTAATCCAGGTTTATCCATTGCCAAGCGAAGATCGGCGATACACTTATCCAGTTCGCGCAGACTGTCCCGCAACGTTGGCATATCAGAGGCATTTGCTAAACTTTCCGCCAAAATATCACGGGATAGTTCTAAAATTTGACGACTACTCAGCACATCACTAAAAAAGGTTGAAGCAATTTCAGGGAGTTGGTGTGCTTCATCTAAAATCACGGCATTAGCACTCGGCAATAGCTCCCCAAACCCTTCTTCTTTTAGCGCCATATCAGCAAAAAACAAGTGGTGATTTACAACAACCACATCCGCTTCTTGTGCTTTTTTTCGCGCTAATGCAACATAGCAATCCGTATAATCTTCACATTCTTTGCCCAGACAATTATCAGCCGTTGAGGTGACTGATGACCACACTTCTGCATCACGCGGTACGCTATTTAACTCTGACACATCGCCAATACGAGTCATTACAGCCCAATCTGCAATACGCTGAATATGCGCAATGGAACGACGATCTTTAAATTGGGCTTCCGCTTGACTACGTTGCAAACGATACAGACAGAGGTAATTTGCACGACCTTTTAACAAAGCCGTTTTACTGCTAGATTTAAGCGCTTTTTTTACTAATGGTAAGTCTTTAAGAAAAAGCTGATCTTGGAGCGTTTTACTACCGGTAGAGATAATAATTCGCCCACCAGACGCTAATGCGGGGGCTAAATAGGCAAATGTTTTCCCTACCCCTGTCCCTGCCTCAATAATAGCGGTGGAATTATTTTGTATTGCAACCGCAACCGCATCGGCCATTTCCTGCTGCTGCGGGCGCGCTTGAAAGTTGTCAATCTGCACGGCCAGCGGCCCATCTTCACTTAACAAGCCTTGCCCATTAATTTTTTTATCCATTATTAATGCCTGCACACAGTATAGTTATTGACGTTTATTATACTCATTTACCTCCGCCATCGCACGGCTATCCCCTGATTTTTTAGCAACTTTAGAAATAAAACGCCAATTTTTATCCGTCATTTCTTGATCATTTGCAGAATAATTAATAGCTTTTTTAGCCATCGTAATGGCTTGCTCATAATTACCTTTTTTGTAGTGCAATTCAGCGAGTTGATTCCATAATTTAGAGTTCTGCGGCTCGATTCTTAAACCACGCTCCAATTTGCTGATTGCCGCATCAGTGCGCCCTAATTTAGCATCCGCATAGGCACGAACCAATAAGGTTTCTACCGCAGGTGATGATCCTGAGCGTCCTGTTCCTCTATCCTCTGCATTTTCTGGAATATTGGCATAAGGGTCAATATCAAGCCCTTCATCTTCTGATTCAGGCACAGTAGCAACCACTGGTTTTCTCGCTATCGCTGGCCTGATGACAGGCTTTGGAGCTTGAGTAATTTTAGGCGATGCCCCGCGAGGGTAACGCCCCACAATAGGTGCTTTATATTTAGGTTTAGCGCTTACTTTATAGCGGGGTTTAACAGGCGATCGCCTAACGGGAGCCGCCCTTTTGTATGTATGTGGCACGACCACTTTAGGGGCTTGTATCTCGGGGATTGTTGGCAAGAGTCTAGGTTTAATAATAACACGTTGAGGGGGCGGTGTAGCTGCTCGCACAGTCGGTTGAGGAGAGCGATCAGCCCTATCATTAATACCACTGCAACCACTAAGAAGTAGTATAAAGCTAACAACAATCAATAAACGCATAAATTACACCCTTTATATAACCCATTCTAATGACACTTTGCATCACGAACTAACAAAATTATTACACTTATTTTAGTGAACGCAAAGTATCTACACATGCATTACCACAGAACAGGAAACGATACATATATTAGCGTTATTTACTTCATCAACGCATCAAATTATCAATCCATTTCCCTTTAGGATCTCGATTAGAAGCAGAAGGTGGATTTCTATTTAAATTATCCGCAGGCGATGCTTTCGGCGCACAGTATCGCCTTTTACGTGGCTTAGTACCACGCAGAAATGGAATCGTTACGGCCTCACCACAGTTAGGGTTATATAATAGACCGGATGCCTTGTCTATCTTGACATATCTTATCTTTCCTGGACGCTTTGGTTTTAATGGTTTTGTTGGCAATACTTTCATTAAATCTGCCCAGACTTTTAGCGCACCACTTCCCCCTGTCAATTTAGTGGGCTTATTGTCATCACGCCCTACCCAAACTGAAGCGACATGCTGACCTGTAAAGCCTGCAAACCAACTATCACGCTTATTATTCGTGGTTCCTGTTTTACCCGCTGCATTTTTCCATCTTGGCAACACTTTGGATAAATATTTTGCAGTTCCTGTTCTTGTAATTTCATTCATTACCGAGGTCAATAAATAAGTAGAACCGGGCGAGGCCACTTGTTTAACGTTCAAGGGATAACGTTTAAGCGTATTGCCGTAGGAGTTCATGACACTGCGAATCGCTTGCAATGGCGTATACGTTCCCCCAGCCGCAATAGTTTGATACATCTGTTGAACTTGTAAGGGTGATAATTCTAACGCACCTAACAGAACGGAGGGATAGAGAGGAATATCCGAATGAATACCCACATCATGCAGCATTTCAACAACACGCTCCATGCCTAGTTTAATTCCTATACGTACAGTGGGTGTATTTCGTGACAATATTAGCGCACGCCTTAGTGTAACGACCCCCATATCACGATGATCATAATTACGTGGCTCCCAATAGTCCTTCGTTGCAAGACGCACCTTTACAGGGCCATCACTAATCGGCGTTGCTAGATTAAATAACCGAGGGGCTTCCAATGCTGCCAGAAAAACAGCAGGTTTTACTAATGAGCCTATTTGACGCTTGGCATCGATCGCTCGATTATAACCTGCATAGCGGGCATCACGCCCTCCAATAATTGCTAAGATCTCGCCACCTTGCACACTACTAATCACCATTGCACCATTTAACTTTCCGCGAGGAATTCGCTGTGTGCGTTCTAACTGCCTCACTCGGCGACTCAGTACACGTTCACCTATTAACTGTACAATAGGATCCATTGCAGTAAAAATTAGCAACCCTTCTGTCCGTAAATCCTCTTCATTATAATCACGTTGTAATTGTTTACGCACTAGCCCCAAGTAGGCGGGGAATGGGCTAACACTGGGGGGCGCGTAAGTGCTAATCCCTAGTGGCATTTGCTTGAAATCACCTGATTCTGCAAGATTAATAACCCCTTCTTTTGCCATAATATCAAGCACCAAATCACGACGGGCTTTGGCTCTTTCAGGGAAACGGCGAGGATTATAATAGGACGCACCTTTAGCCATACCAATTAACAAGGCAACTTGCTCAGGCTTTAGCTCTTTAATGGGGCGGTTAAAATAGAACTGCGATGCCAGTCCAAACCCGTGTATTGCGCGTTTTTTATTCTGCCCTAAGTAAATCTCATTGATATAGGCTTCCAGAATTTCATCCTTGGTATAATGTAATTCTAGCAATCCCGCCATGATGGCTTCATTTGCTTTACGCTTGATACTACGCTCATTGGAAAGATAGAAGTTTTTAACCAATTGCTGCGTTAAGGTACTCCCCCCCTGTACCGTGTGACCTGCTTTTAAGTTAGCAACCATTGCACGCCCGATTGAGCGCGGATTAATACCTAAATGCTCATAAAAATATTTATCTTCAACAGCAACCAACCCTTTAATCAACAGCGGCGTAACATCATCTAATCGTGCCAAAACACGGTCTTCATTATGGCTAGGGTAAAAATTACCAATAAGAACCCGTTCCATACGCATTAATGTTAATGGATCATCACTATCACTATTGCTGATAGACTTAATGCGCCCTTTTCCAAGAGTCACTTTAATTTTTCGCTCTGGCTCCTTATCATCCGCAAATTGAAATCCCCGCGTATGAATAATAAAAGTATTGCCCTTACGAATATACTGCCCCGTATCAATGGGATTATTCGTTTTTCGATAGTGGAGTAATTGCAACTCTTTTTCCAAATCCCGCGCATACAAGCCTTTTCCAACATACATTTCCAAAGGGCGAGCAAAGACACGCGCAGGCAAAGCCCAACGCTTACCTTCAAATTGAGTAGTGACATGATCGTCCAACTTTAAGACGTAAGCGGCCGCTGCAAGCGAGCCAAGCACGATACCTATCAACAAGGTAATGCGAAAAATCCGCCAAAATACCTTGAATACAACTTTTAATGCGTTAAAAATACTATTCACTGTGATTAATTATTGCCATTTTTGATGATGGGTAACAGATGACCTATCTTAAGACTAAAGCAAAACCATGCAACTTTAGTGCAGATATTAAGGAAGATAGCTTTAATGAAGTGTATTTTTGATCGCGTTATTTCTCTTCTAATTGGTTAATCTCAAGGGTCACAGGGCCATTATCCGCAACGATTTAGATAAGTTAAACAGAAGAAAAAGAGCAAGTCAAAAGTATATCTTACTGTAACTATCCACCAAAGAAAGATAGGAACACATCCCTGATACTTTTAATATATTTTAGCTGATTTTATAAGAATTAGGGGAATAAATTAGGGTAAATCATCGTAATGAAAGTACATTTCATCAACTATTCTTCAGATTGAACAATACTTATTCATCACTTAAATTATCAGGTTAAATAAAAGCGGATCAGATAGGAGAAAATGTTAGTATCTCGGAGCTAACCGTATAAATACCCATTTTGAGTTATTACCGTATGAATGAAGAAGAACGCGACTACGCAATACGCCCCAATAAAGAAGAGCTGAAACGAGAACATAAGGCACTACATACACTGGGTCGAGAGTTAGTTGAACTGCCTGAAGCACTTTTTGCAACCATTCCGCTTTCAGAGCGCGCAAAGGATCAAATATTCGCAGCTAAAAAGTTTAAAAAATCGGCTCTGCAACGACAACTACGCTTTATTTCTGCTCTGATGCTAGAAGAAGATGCCGATGCCATCCGAGAGGCTGTGCGTCTTATTAAGCTGCCACATAAAAAAGAGATTGAACAGTTTCATCAACTAGAAATTTGGCGAGATCAATTAATGGCAGGCGACAAAACAGTATTTAACGAAATACTTACTACACACCCACTCGCTGATCGCCAACATATCAATCAGCTTACGCGTAATGCAGCGAAAGAAGCAAAACAAAATAAACCACCTAAATCCTCTAGAATGCTGTTTAAATACTTACAAGCACTACAACAAAACTAGAATAATTTATAAGAACAAGGAGAAAAAATAATATGCCAAAAGCAGGCGACCTAAAGCGTGGAATGATGATCGAAATCAACGGTGATCCGCATGTAGTCAAAACTATCGAAGCAAAAAGCCCCTCGTCACGTGGCGCATCAACGCTTTATAAGATACGTTATAACAATCTAAAAACAGGTCAAAAGCTCGATGAGTCTTATAAAACAGATGACATGCTTAAAGAAGCGGACTGCTCTAGAGTCTCAGTGCAATTTTCTTATCTAGATGGTGATGATTATATCTTTATGAACAGTGAAGATTACAGCCAGTATGTGCTAAATAAAGAGACTCTTACTGATCAAGTCGGCTATATAACGGATGGCTTAGAAGGTATTACCGCACTATTAATGGATGGCAATATTTTAGGAATAGAGCTACCTGCGACCCTTTCTTTGCAAATAACAGAAACGGCACCTAAGTTAAAAGGTGCAACGGCGGCAGGTCGTTCAAAGAACGCTGTTTTATCAACAGGATTAGAACTGCAAGTACCTGAATATTTAGAAAATGATGATTTTATTAAAATTAATACGGTGACGGGAAAGTTTATGTCACGAGAATAAAGACAGCTAACCCAATATCAACAGAACCTTGCCAAAAAAGCGGAAGCTTTCTCCCTTTAAACGATAAAAGCTTCCGCTTTTTATGTAAAATCACGAAGCTAACTCATCCAAATCAAACTCGCCATGCGTCCCGTTTTAGCCTCACGCCGATAAGAATAAAAATGCTTTTTATCTTG
>JAGLDQ010000232.1 GCA_023145535.1 Cocleimonas sp.
TCCCGTATTCCGCTTAAGCATACGGGCTACAGAAGTCTCAATAGGCATATGAAGGACATCGTTTTCACTCCATCTTTTGTTGTCGAGAATAAAGCACCGCTATCAACCCCATACCCATTGCCATCATCACCGCTGCCATTATCAATGGTGTATTATAATTTCCACTCGCCTCTGCCAAACTTCCTGATATCGCTGGCGCTATAATCTGCGCTGCACCATAGCTTAGTGTCAATTTACCCATAGGCTTTGCAGGTTTTGTAGGGAAGAATTTACCAACCATCGTGAGCATTAAGCTGACAATGCCAATAAAAGTCGCACCAAACAAGACCCCACTAAACACAACGCCCCCTAAGCTACTATCAAATACAGGAATAATAATGCCAACGATATTAATCCCATAAGCAATAAAGAGTGCTTGTAGCGCCCCTATTCTTCGCGCAATGCGATCCCATAGAATACAAGCAGGCGCGGCGGCAAGCCCTGTTATTAACCACACCATACTACCATTGCCTTGCAAACTTTCCTGCATATCGACAATTGTAACTAAAAAAGTCGCGGTGATGACATAACCTACACCAGCGCAAAAATAGGCGGCATATAATATCCACATCCAGCTTTTTTCAGGCGGATTATCCTTTAACCTTTTACCTGATAGGGTAAGCTGGGATACATCAGGTCGTGGCAGCCAAAACCATGCGGGAATTGCTAGAAATACACCAACGATTGCAAACACTTGCCACTGTTGAACCCAATCAAATTGACCCACCATTAACATGGCGACAGCTGCACTAGTTGCAATACCTAACCCCGCACCCGCAAAGTGAATACCTAACTCAGCGCGATGCCCGTGGCGTAGCATCCAATTAAGAATCAAACCTGAGCCAATCAATAAACCAGCCGCTGCACCGAATCCTGCAAAGTAGCGCATAATCGACCAGAGAATATAATTTTCTGCCAATGCCATACCCACCGTGGTAACAATCGAAAGCAATAAACCAACACGATAAAGCGTGTCTTTAAGCGTTAAATCACTAATAGAGGCGGCGAGTAATGCACCACTCATATAGCCCATGTAATTTATCGTCGCCAACCAACCACCTGTTGCATCATTTAGAAAGGTTTCATCCATCATGACGGGTAAGAGGGGCGTATAAGAGAAGCGCGCAACACCCATGGTTAAGATCAGGCTAAAAAGTCCCGCAATCATTACTTTTAGTTGAGGTGGAATGGATAAGATATTCATATTGACTCAAAAAATTAAGACGTGTTAAAAAAATAGCCCCATCATTTTAAATTCGAATGCTACTTTTCCCTTGTGATCTCCATTTTAAACACAACTTCAGTATAATCCCTCATTTAAAACCAAGGATTTTACCAATGAGTATGCAAGACACCATCAAAACTAAACTAACCGTCGCGCTAGCACCTGATGTATTAGATATTATCAATGAAACACATAAGCATAATGTACCCGCCGATGCGGAGTCTCACTTTAAAGTCGTTGCTGTAAGTAAAGCATTTGAAGGAAAAATGCTAATTGCGCGTCATCGTATGATTAATGAGGCGCTGACTGAAGAGTTAGCAGGCAGTATCCATGCGCTTTCTTTACACACCATGACCCCTGATGAATATGTTGAGAAAGCGGGCAAAATATCGGACTCTCCAGACTGTTTGGGTGGTGGTATCGGCTCTTAAAATGAACAAGTTTCCCCTAGCAAACTTAACCCATCTGAGTCGTTTTCAGAAAATCCTGCTGATTACTGATGGCACTGTGACAAAATTATTGGAGCATTATCTTGATGAGCCCATTATGGTTCATAAGCTTAATGAAGTGGTACAACAAGGCATCAGTACCTTCCCTCATCATGATGAACTAGAAATTGACACACCAACCGATGTGTTACAACGGAAAATTTTTTTGCAGGGACAGTTGACGGGAAAGCATTGGATCTACGCTGATTCAACTATTTTTATTCGTCATTTAAGCGTAGATTTCCGTAAGGATCTATTGGAATCCAATCAGCCCATTGGAAAACTATGGATTAAATACCGCCTTGAAACCTATAAAGTCATTTTGTCGATTGAAGAAGAAAAAGCACAGGAATTAGCACCCTACTTTGACATTGAAGCACATGACCGTATTATCTCACGCACCTATAGCGTGTATTCTAATCAAAAAATTATTATGATTATTACTGAAAAGTTCCCACTATTATTTTTTCAGGATTAACCAATGGATGACACTCAACTATTACGCTATAGCCGCCAAATTCTTCTTTCTGACGTTGATATTGATGGACAACAAACCTTATTAGCTTCTAAGGTTTTAATCATAGGTATGGGCGGGCTAGGCTCTCCTGTTGCCCTGTATTTAGCCTCTGCTGGCATCGGTACACTCGGAGTTTGTGACTTTGATGATGTTGAATTAAGCAACTTACAGCGCCAAATTATTCACACCAATGACACCATTGGACGATCAAAAGTAGACTCTGCGGAGCAAGGCATTAATCGTATCAATCCTGATATTGAAGTTGTAAAATACCAGCAAAAACTGGAGAACAAGGCGCTTGCTGATACGATTAAGCAATATGACGTAGTGCTCGACTGTAGTGATAATTTCAGCTCACGCTTTGCCATTAATAAAGCCTGCTTTAAACATAAAATACCACTGGTTTCTGGCGCTGTCATTCGTATGGAAGGGCAAGTTAGTGTGTATGATAGCCGCGACGCATCATCGCCCTGTTACCAATGCCTGTATGGTGTTGCCGCCGAGATAGCGGATACTTGCAGCACCAATGGCGTACTTGCTCCTGTCGCAGGAATTATTGGCTCTATACAAGCAACGGAGGCAATTAAATGCTTGCTTGGATTGCCTACGCTTATGGGGCGTTTATTAATTCATGATGCGAGAGAAATGCTGTTTCGTGAGATTAAATTAAGACGGGATGATCGTTGCCCTTGTTGTGGAAGTACCGAGTCAATAAGAACATGATCAATACCCCTTTTGAAAAAGACCAATCCTGAAAGAGGCCAAACCTCGCCTTCCTTTCTTCCCCGTTGACTCTATAACCTCCTAAGTGCAACCCTACCTCTATCAGGTATCGCATAGACCAAAATATAATTTTTGCCTTGATGCCTTAAAAGCTTGGTATCAATCATTTGATTATTTTGCGTCGCTGCTATGCGGTTTCCCCATGCATTGGGCAGTCTAGTTTTAATGCTTAAAGGAAAATCATAGTATTGATCATTCATTTCATCACGCAAATCAAAGGTCATTTGAGTTTCCGTTGCGCGTAAGTTGTGTATCGAGGCTGTGGCGTACTCTTGTGCATATTTAGCCACATCTGCAAATTTGCCCACCCAAATTGATGTTTCTTTGCTGTGAATATGGTTAAAAGTGCGGCGAATTTCGGTCTGTAATTGCGGATCTGTTATATGATGAAAATGTGCACTGTACCATGTTCGATAATAACGGCTATTTGCATCAAGCACCGAATCAAAATAAGCCCAATTACACTCGGCACAAAAGAAATTACGCATATTGCTAACCGAAGGCACTTTCATAAAATCCATTTTTGCAGGACTCACCAACGCACCAACAACATCCCGCGCCGCAATATAACGGCGTGCGGCTTCTTGTCGGTTATTTTTAGTGGGAATACTGGCACAGGGAGAACCCTTTTTTCTAGTTTTAAACCCAAAAGGATAGGCCAGTGTTGTCGCTTTATTGAAGTCTAGATTATTATTGAGTTGCGCTTGAGATTGTTGATATTCTCTACGTATATCAAATAAACCATCACATAAATGTGAACAAGTATGGGATTGAATATCATGCCCTAAATT
>JAGLDQ010000233.1 GCA_023145535.1 Cocleimonas sp.
CCTACACCAATTTGATTGGTAATAACAAACCACGTCCATTTCCAGTTATATGCGCCTGCCAGTTCAAGCCAGAACGCGTGGTCGCGCACATGGTTATCATCAATACTAATACTAACCGCCGCCACTTTATCTTGATGCCACATGCAAACACTTGGGATTAGATCTTCCGTGGGCCAATCTCTATCGGTGACCTCAAAGCGCGCCCTATTCTGCGGATCGGGTAAGTTTAACTGTTGCCCATGTGCTTCTATATGCCTTGTTGCTTCTGACGCACCCCCTAAGGTTTCAGGTTTGTTTTTTGCGCCATTCTTTTTGTTGTTTTTTTGATCCTTATTTATGTGTTGTAAACTATTTAAAATATCATCATACGATGACTCATCATCACTTATTTTACTCATGGTATCCTCGCTAATTTTTAATTATTTGCTTCCCCAAAGCAAGTATAGGATTAAAAAATAGCGATACTGGTAAAATCAGTCCTATTATTTATTTTAAATGATTACTTATTTCCTGATTGTGACGGAGGCTTCCCTGAACGCGGCTTAGTATTAAATGTTCGATTACGATTATTATGCCGTTTCTGATTTCCTCCTGATTTTTTACCCGTAAACTTAGGCTTCTTACCACGATGCGAAGGCGCACTCCGCTCTCCCTTAATGGGCCTTTTAAGCTCTGCTAGTAACTCCGATGACACCGTTGCCATTGGAATTTGCATTTCAATTAAGTCCTCAATGGGTGACAAATAAAATGCCGTATCTTCACAGGCAAAACTATGAGCTTCTCCTGATGCACCAGCGCGGGCTGTGCGCCCTATTCGGTGTACATAGTCTTCTTCTACTTGGGGCAAATCAAAGTTAAACACATGCGACACATCATCAATATGCAAACCACGTGCGGCAACATCAGTCGCAACTAAGAGTTGATATTTTCCTTCTTCAAACTGCTTTAAGAGGCGTTCACGTTTGTTTTGACGTACATCACCTGAAATCATGGCCGCTTTAATATCATTGCCACGACAAAAATCATCAATCCTTTCCGCATTGCGTTTTGTGTTAACAAAAACGATGGCGCGAAAGGGTTGTAATTTATTAATCAGGCCGAGTAACAAGGGTATTTTTTCATCATTGGCGGGGTAATAAACCCATTGATCTATTTTCTTGGTATTCACCGCCTGGGCTTTTATCTCCACTTTTTCAGGGCTGTTCATATGCTCATAGGCAAGCTCTAACACACGATGCGATAAGGTGGCGGAAAATAACATATTCAAGCGCTTGTCTGGCTTGGGTAAGCGGTGTAATAAAAAACGAATATCGTTGATAAAACCAAGATCAAACATGCGATCTGCTTCATCAAGAATCAGCCCTTGGCAGTGTTTTAGATTAAAAACACGCTGCTTCCAATAATCAATAATCCGCCCAGGTGTGCCAATAAGAATATCAGTGCCTTTTTCGATATTTCTTTTTTGCTTATCAAAACCAGTACCGCCATAAGCAAGGGAGAATTTTAACCCTGTATCCTTACCCAGCACCTCTGCATCTTTCGCAATTTGTATCGCTAACTCACGCGTGGGTGCCAAAATCAAACAACGCACATCGGTTGGTTTTTTATTTTTTAGCGGGTGATTGAGCAGATATTGAAACATGCCAAGCAAAAAAGCGGCCGTCTTTCCTGTGCCTGTTTGTGCTTGTCCTGCAACATCTTTTCCTTGTAAGGAAAGTGGTAGCGTTTCAGCTTGAATGGGGGTGCAATATTCAAAGCCAGCCGCTTCGATAGCAGATTGAATTTCAGGAAGTAGAGAAAAATCAGCGAACCTGACATCGCTTAAATGAGTAGTATCCATACCCAGAGCTTAACATGATAAAGCAAAATTTTCTGCACCAATCACATAACTAATGGCGCTCGTTTATTTCTATTTTTTATCCGTTAAAACAAGCCGTTTGATGTAAATACAGTTCATTTTTGATTAGAAAAAATACTTAATTCTAGGTTCTATTAATTATTACATATCAAGGATGTCATTATGAATAATGCAAGTTTTATGCTTAGGCTATTGCTAAGTCTAAGTTTCTTTTTACTGCTCAGTAATACACAAGCTGCCCCTATTGTTATAGATGGTAATTTATCAGACTGGTCTGAAAACGACCGTCTGGAAGTGCCTCCCAGAACACCAGTTGCAGGTTTTGAGCTTTATGGTCGTTATGAAAGTAATAGCTATAAGATTGCATTACATAGTACGAGTGGGTCTATTGGTACTAGCTCAACATTCTGGTTAAATACAGATCAAAATTCAACCACAGGCTATTTAATTTGGGGATTTGCCAGTGGTGCGGAATACAATATTAATATTGCACCTGACGGAAAGCCTTATTTATACACGGGCGCTGATGGCGAAACGCTGGTAGCAGGCCCTCTAGAGCATATTATTGCGTCTGATGGAGCTTCAGGCTCTGTGATAGAAATAAATCTCCCCGAAACATTGATTGGCTCTCCGACCAATAGTGGAATTAATCTGTTGGTGGATGTCAATAATACCACTTTCTTACCCGTAAGTTATTCCCCCCATAATAACAACTATATCATTCACAAAGCCCCTTTAATTGAGTTAGGAAACATTCAAATTGATGGCGACAAGTCTGATTGGAATAATAATGACCGATTGGATCTTGGATCACATCATGCCGTTGATGATGCCGAACTCTATGGACGCTATGAAGCGGGTAAATATAAAATATTACTGCATCACTTTAATCAGGATATTGGTACAAACACCACAATTTGGTTGAATACAGATCAAAATGCAGCAACCGGTCATCAACTTTGGGGCTGGGCAGGTGGTGCTGAATTTAATATCAATATTTACTCCGATGGTAAACCTTATCTCTATAGGGATAATGCCAGTCAAACTTATGTTGCAGGGCCATTAAATTATGCAAAAGTTAGTGACAATCAGGGTGGATCAATACTAGAGCTTGAAGTACCTGAGTCATTAATTGGTACGCCGACTGGGGATGGAATTAATCTTCTTGTGGATGTGAATGACTCTATTTTCATGCCACGTGCTTACGCTCCAAGTAGTAATAATTACAAACTGTCTCGCTTCCCTAGCAAAGCGCCAATCGGTATCGTTTATTCAAAAACAACCGAAGGTCATTTCTTTAATAAAAAAGCTTACGCACAATTATTTATGAGTGTACAGGCGCAGGCAATGATGGCAGGCATGCCGTTTGATCTACTGAGCGAAGATGACTTATTGAATATTGGTAAAATCAAACACTATAAAACCTTGGTTTTCCCTTCTTTTGCTAATGTTAAGGCATCTCAGCTCGCTACTATTGAGCAAACACTCAATCTAGCCGTCAACCAATACAAGATAGGAATTATCACCGCAGGAAACTTCCTAACGAATGATGAAACAGGCGCAGCACTTGCGGGTGATTCGTACTCGCGCATGAAGTCATTTATAGGGGTTGAGCGCACCTCTGGTGCATCATCCGTTGATATTGAATATAAAATATCCAACATTAATCATCCTATCACGAGTGGTGAATACAGCGCTGGCGAGGTCATTAAAAATTATAATGGGATTGGAACGCATTATTTCTCGCCGACTGGAAGCTACAATAACGCCATTATTGCAACGCAAATAGTGGATGGTGACACACATAATGCATTAATCACCATTGATCATGGGGGGCGACACGCCCATTTTGCCACCGTTGCTCATATGACAGATGTCAATTTGCTTTGGTCAACGATGCAGTGGAGTGTTTTTGGTGGCAAAGCGCCCGCTTCATTACAAATGAGTCGTCATAAAGCCATTTTTGTATCACGTAATGATATGGATCAGAGCATGTTTAGCGATGAAGTTGCGACTGTCAATGGTGAGTTATTAACGGTCTTGCAAACGTGGAAGACTAATTATGACTTTGTTGGTTCTTATTACATCAACTTAGGCAATAACCCTTCCAATCAAGAGGAGACAAACTGGAGCTACTCAGGGCCGCTCTATCAAAACTATATGGCATTAGGGAATGAAATTGGAACGCATTCTTATACGCATCCACATGACACTAACCTAATCAGTGATGCCGATATTAGCTTTGAGTTTAAAGATTCTCGCACCATCATTGAGCAACAACTAGGATTAACCAATCTGGGGGCGGCGGTTCCTGGTATGCCTGAAGGCTTGCATGCATCAACTGAAATACTTCAGCATGTTGACTATTTATCGGGGGGATATTCTGCTATAGGTGCAGGTTATACGAATGCAATGGGATTCCTTGACCCCTCCTATAATAAGGTTTACCTAAGTCCTAACATGTCATTTGACTTCACTTTGATTGGCTTTCAAAACTTAACGGCGGCACAAGCAAAACAAGTCTGGTTTAATGAGTTTGATGCCTTGGTAGCGCATAATAATCAAGCATTAATTCACTGGCCTTGGCATGACTATGGTCCAAATGATACGGATAATGCCGGCTATACGCTTGATATGTTTGATTCATTAATCAGTAAAGCACACCAATTTGGCTCTGAGTTTATTACAGGTAAAGATTTTTCCAATAGAATCAAAGCATTTGGTAATGCGGGTATTTCAATATCTAAACAAGGAAATACGATTATTAGCAAAGTACGTGCTAATAATAGTGGTCAATTTGCACTGAAAGTTGCTGAAGATAGCGCGATCAAATCCGTAGACAATTGGTATGCCTATGATGATAAACATGTCTTTCTTGATAGTAATGGGGGCAACTACACCATTCGCTTAGGAAGCACACCCGATGCAGTCACCCATATTTCTGCACTTCCTAGCCGCAGCCAGCTAATCGCTGCCAGTGGTGATGGAACTGACCTTGCCTTTACCTTTAAAGG
Organism: Cocleimonas sp.; assembly: GCA_023145535.1. Lineage (GTDB taxonomy): Bacteria > Pseudomonadota > Gammaproteobacteria > Thiotrichales > Thiotrichaceae > JAGLBW01. Next base: position 4,873 of record JAGLDQ010000233.1, read on the forward strand.
AAAAGGTAAAGTGAAGGTTGCGCTGAAATGTGATCCATCAAGCATCAATGTTAGTGGTGGAAGTAATAGTTATACCACGGTGGGATCATCTGCAATCACGATCAACTTTAGTAATGATATTCAACATGCGGAGACTGTTGTCGATGTGAGCTGTAATTAAGATCTTTAGAGTCTAACTTATTCGACGCTAAAATCTTAAGTTTTACGGTTAAACTAAAGCCACACAGAAAGAATTTTCTGTGTGGCTTTTTACATTAAAAATCATCGATACTAAAGGCATGAGTGGCATTTTTCTTACGAATATAACTAAAAAAATGAGTAAAAAATCATCTTATCCAGACCTTGCCTCCTCTTATCCTCAAACTATTTATAAAATAATTGTATAAAAAGTATCTTCATTCCTCCTATTAGGATTCAGAATCACATTTCTTAAGTCCTTACAACATTTTACAACCTAGGAATGACTAATGACGGCTATCAAAAATAATTTTATTCCGCTTGTATCAAGCACACTTCTTTTTTCCTTGCTCACCGCTTGTGGCAGC
>JAGLDQ010000234.1 GCA_023145535.1 Cocleimonas sp.
CAACCTCATCAAATATCACAACAACAACCTCATCAATTGGCCGAAAAGAAGGCATACAAATTATCAAATGATTCAAGCTCAGGGCTGACGCTAACCTCTAATAATGACAGTATGACCCTAACTTACACGGGAGATACGATTGCGAGTAATCAGAATTTCCAGTTTTTTCTTCATGCTGATAATGATACTGCCATCGGATTCCAATCAACACTGTTATGGGACAAACCAGGCGCGGAATACCTGATCGAAAATAACACGCTTTATAAATCAACCGCTAATAATACAGGCTGGAACTGGCGTGCAGTCAGCACTAACTTATCCCATAACATCACCTCTACCTCTTATTCTGTAACGATTGATAAATCCTTATTAGATAATTTATCAGACGATGTTTATGTTGGTTTTATAAAAAGAAATTCAAGCTGGCAGCTTAATAGCTTTTATCCTGAATCAGGTCGCCTTGCCGCCTTTAATATTGCCACACCGCTCGCCGCAATACGCGGCCCAATGATTGGCATTAACTCCAGCTCCAAATACCTGATTTATTATGGTATTGACTACTCACAACAAAATATTGATCGAATGAAAAATTTCGACGTAGTGGTATTACATCCAAGCAGACCTGGACTGACTCCAGCGATAGTAAAAGAACTTCAAGATGCAGGGGTCTCTTATGTACTAGGTTATATCAGCGTTGGAGAAGACCTTCCTAATAAGGGTGAGCTACCGATTGTGCGTCAAGGTAAAGGGCCCGTCTACAGAGATGAAAACACGCAAGAAATGGTGCAACAAAATCAAGGTGTCGCGTCTTTCTATGTGGATTCTGTCTATGACAATAATTCAAAAAGTTATGTCCACGATAAGGTTGCCGATACCAATGGTACCTTTGGTGGCTATTTTATTAACCCCAATAGTGACTGGAATTGGGTGCTGAATGAAATGCGGATTGGTGGAAATCCACAAGTCTTTACCCAACGAAAACATATTGCTGGTTTAAAGCAAATGGCAGGGCAACGTGATACGAATAGCTTAGACAACCGAACGGCTAATTTTGGTTTTGATGGCTTCTTCCTTGACACCATTGATACCGCTGGCCCTTATACCGCCGTCGGTTGGTATCCTTGGGTTGCAGAAGCCATGCAGCAAACCATTAAATTCATTAGTGACTCCTACCCGAATAAAACGGTCTTAGCAAATCGTGGCAGCTTCTACTACCAAGCAGGTCTACAGAATACGACCTATGATATTAGACCCGTTGACTACAGTATCAGCCCTTATATAAATGCAATGCTGTTTGAAAGTTATATGCTGGATAGTAATGGTGCACACACAGGCGTTAGCCCTTTCTTTGCGGATAATAATATAAATGTAGCACCTAAGCTAATGACAGAAGCAAACCGTCCTGATGGTTTCACCATTACCCATATGGATTATAAAATGAATCGCCCCGCCTCATTATATGATCAACTCTTTACCACAGTCGTAAAGGAAAATGGCTGGGTCAGTTATCTAAGCTTAAATGGCTATATTGAAAATGTAGACCTTGAATTCGCACAAAAGCTCGATGATCAGAATTTAATGCAAGATACCGCTCCACCCGTCTGGATGCATACCGGACGATTTGCTCATGATAATAAAGCGCCTAGAGTGGGTGTGCAGCGACTAAAGAAAGGCAATGCGGCTGGCGAAGTCATTGTGTTATGGGATAGTGCCAAAGATCAGTCATGGCCTATCAAATATAATATCGCCATTGCAACCCAACCTGATTTTTCTGATCAGATTGTTCACAAACAAGTTGCCTTTAAAAAGAACCCTGCATGGAATATCGATCCCGCTAATCATGTTGCTAATCAGTTCACCCTGACGGGTCTGGAAGAAAAAATCTACTATGTCCGTGTAACAGCAGAAGATAGTAGCACCCATCATCAGGAAGATAGTAATACACACACACTGCTAATCAACTTGACCCCAGCCCTATCAAACCCTGTCACTCAAGCCCCTACTCTTGATGGGAGTCTCAATGAATGGCAAACATTGCAATCCTTTGGGACTGATGGCAAGGATATGCCTACAGCAACAGCGCTTGATTGGAAACAAGCATGGATGGCACATGATGACAATAAGCTTTACCTTGCCTATGAATATCATAACCCACTCAAAATGAGCTGGGGGCATATCACCTACTTGGATACCGATACCAATAGAAAGACGGGTTTCACGGGAGGCGGAGACACCATGCCTATTGGTGCTGAATATATGTTGCAAGAATACCGTTTATGGAAATACACCGGTAATGGTACTAACTGGTCATGGGACTTTGTGGCAGAAACAGCTCGAACTTGGAGTTTATACAATGCCGAAATGCATTTACCACGCGCATGGATAGGCAATCCTGGAAGAGTCGATCTTTACTATGAAGCGAATAATTACTCCATAGGAGAAACAAGTATAGATCACTTCCCTAATACCGTGATCAGCGAGGGCGACTTCTTTAGTTATTCTTTTGAGTAATTTTATTGCCGCTCTACTCTATCCATAGAGCGGTAACAACAATTCAGAATTACCATTAAGCAATTGAAAATCAACATACTATTTTAAAAAAACAGCTTGAAAAAAAATAACCAACTATCTGAAAACCCTAGCCCTTTATGTGCTCAAAAATATTAATTCTAGTATTAATAGGCTAATTTTTTGCCCGTGAAAGTGCAATTTTCAAGCTCTATATTTTAACAAACTTATAAATCAAAAAACAAAGGGAGTACTTTTTTAATGAAAATAAAAGGAATCACACTAGCGATTGCGTCCGTATTCGCGACCTCATCACTTTATGCGGATGTCTTTGACCCACTGACAAACGATTTAACCCTACCCAACAATATTTATAATACAGCACCCGCTAATCTTTTAACGATTCAATTAAGCACACTAATTGCAGCGGGAGAATGTGAGATTGATAATAATGGTGTAGAGGATTACAGCGGTTGCACCCTAGATGATGTCAATAATGATATTGATGGAAATGATAAATTTAAACCTGAAATCAAAGTTCACTTTACGGCCGATGATTTTTTAGATGATAGCCAAACAACTAACGCCACACTAAGACAGCGGGGTGGATATTCACGCTTTGCGCCACAAAAGTCTTATCGCTTAAAACTCGATAGTAAAGACACTTTATGGCGAAATGAAAGAAAATTACAGCTGAATAAACACCCTTGGGATGTCACGAGAGTCAGAAATAAACTCAGCTTTGACTTAATGAAAGGCATTCCTCACTTACCTAGCTTAAACAGCCAGTTTGTAAAACTAAATATTGATAATGTCAGTCATGGTATCTACACCCATATTGAAAGTATGGGTAAAGAATACCTAAATCAACGTGGCTGGGATAGCAATTCAGGTCTTTATAAAGCAAAAAGTTTTAGCTTTAGTGAAAGAAGTGATTATGATTTAGATGCTCAAGGAAAGCCATTAGACAAAGATGCCTTTGAGCGTCATATTGAAATAAAGCGAGGTAAAGATCATCGCAAATTTGTTGAAATGTTAGCAGCCGTTAATGATCATGCTAATAACTTCCAAACGGATGTGCTTGATAAATACTTCAATAGAAATAATTACCTATCTTGGATGGCTGTTAATATATTGACAGGTAATCTCGATGTATCCCATTCCAACTTTTATCTCTATAACCCGAAAGGAACCGATGATTTCTACTTCCTGCCTTGGGATTATGATGATACGTGGGGAATACAAGATCAGCCTGATAATGTGGCAGATGGAACGATTTGGGACAAAAACCAATTTAATCCACAACATTTATGGAGTTCAAAATTCCATCAGCGTTTTTTAAAACAACCTAATGCGCTAGATTTACTAACAGAGGCCGTTACAAAAATTAAAAATGATCACTTCTCAGCGCAAAAAATCCAAACACTATTAAACCGTTACGCCACCGTCATTTCCTCTCGTATCAAAGATGAGAATGAGCCAGATTTCTATGAGCTACCCACCACGGCAACAGAAAATGATCCCGATTCAGTGATCAGGGATCAGTATGACCTTGTTTATAGCCAGTTAGCAGGGCGCTTACAAGAAAACTATGACCGCTTTATTGCTGAAAAAGAAAGCCCCATGCCCTTTGATTTAAACACACCCACGTTCACCAATGGCAATATAAACCTCACTTGGGATGCTGCTTTTGACCCACAAGGCGACGCTGTACGTTATGATCTAGATATATCAACCACACCTGATTTCCAAAATGGAACGATAAAAGTTTCGATTAAAGATATATTAACCCATAGCTATTCCGCACACTGGGAACATCCCGCAGGTCAATATTACTACCGTGTTGTATCACGAGATAGCGGCAATCATTGGCAAAACAGTAATGAGAGTTATGTTGAAAATAAAGGCGAAGATGATGAAATCATTTATATTAACGCCTTTGACTTTACAGCCCCACAAGGGACACCCCTCACGAGCTATTCCAACCTAATCACACTCGGCTCCATTGTCTATAACGGTGACTTAAGCGAATGGAGTAATTTACAATCCTTTAACACTGATCCTGCGGATATTAGTGGTCTAAGTGGTAGTGAAGTCGATTGGCGTAGAGCATGGATGGGACATGATGTTAATGGCAATATCTATTTTGCATCTCAATACGACAACACCATTAATATGACATGGGGACATATTACCTATATGGATACAGACCAAAATAGGAATACTGGCTTTATTGGTGGTGCAAGCAATTTCCCTATTGGTGTTGAATATATGATTCAAGGCTATCGTCTATGGAAATATACGGGAAATGGCACAAGCTGGAGTTGGGCACCTGTAACGGAACTCTGGCGCTCATGGCATGGGACAAACAGTGAAATGACAACACCCGTCGCCAACATCGGCAATCCCACTGGAATTAATGTCTTCTTTGAAGGGAATAATCATCCTTATGGCAATGGTCTTGCGAGTGATTTCTACCCTAATGATGCAATGTCAGCAGGTCAATATTTTACTTATTTATTAACGCAATAACATATTTTTGATCCCAAATAGGACATCAAAACTTGTATAAATTCGCCACAAAGCAATCCGCTTATTTTTTCGTGGCGAATTATTTTTGCACAAAGTTATTGATAAGCTAATTTTGGAAATGGGTGCGCCTTACTCTTTGTGCCGTGCGGTTTAGCGCTACTTTTCCACCCGATAATACAAACGGCGTTTCCCATACTTTTTTATGTGGACGCATTGCCACCATATGTTTTTTAGCATGAATAACATAAAGGCTACCTAGTACGGGTAGTAATTTTTCACCCCATTTTTCCATCCATGCACTTCTTGTAAAAATTTTTTCATTCTTTAGCGTTGGACGAAAACCAATATAATTGACTTCTAACGTCTCAAATCCAAGCAGAGAGAACCAATCACGCACGTGTGAAACGCTACGGGTTTTATAATCAGTCTGTTCTCTGGATGGATCATTAGAAGATTCATTTTTATCCAATGTTTGTCTATTTTTACGCAATGGCTTTAATAATCGCTTTGCACCCATCAAAGCATAAGGGTTAAAACCAATCAGGATGCAATGGCCTTCTGGTACTAATACGCGATCAATTTCACGTAAGACCTGATGCGGATTGTGTGAACACTCCAATACATGACTGGCTATGACTAAATCAACCTCATCTGCCGCAATGGGTAATTTCTCTGGTACGGCGATAACATCATTTTTAGTGTCACTACAGCCAATCGAAAAACCTGCCGATATTCGAGAATCTTTTAGAAACTCCTTGCGCCCACTTAAAACACCCAGATTAAGGCAATAGTAGCCGAATATTTCAGAAAGATGCTCAGCAATCATGGCATCCAATTTGAGTAGTGCTTCCTGACCCGCAAGACCTTGATACCATGAGGCACAATCTACGACTATATTTTCATCTCTATGCAAATTTTTCATTTAATAATCTCACTATCGACTGTCTATTATTCAATCACATCGGACGGGAAGCATTTCTAATTCAGCTTAGGTTAAAGTCTGACCATTACAATATAGTATCGCAATAATAACTAATCTTGACCGTGCATGCTTAGAACTGAGGGTCAATAAGATCCGAACTTTAACGTGTTTTTTTGTCCTAACTTACATGCTCCCAGACCGTTGCGTAGAGTAACGATACATCTCTTGAGAGCATCCAATCTAGAATGAAAATACCGCATTATCGTTTCATACATTATTAAACCCTCACTCCATAGCATACAACATAATAAAAATAAAATAGAACGGTTAAAATAAAATAAAAACAATAAAAATCAACGATGTTTGGGGTTAAAATATGTACCATCAAAGAAAACTGGCCGTTGGCATTTCTGCTGTATTAGCACTCTCTACGCTTTCGGGCTGTAGTGCTAATCACAATGTGCAACAGTCATCTTCATACCAAAACGCTATGGGGGATATAGAATTTCAGAAAGCGGCTCATCTTCTACTCAAGTCAAATAAGCCACAGCAATATAAATACCAAAAACGTAAGGCGATAAAAAAAGCGACTTACCAACGTAAACGCGCGCATAAATCTCGCAAAGTGCATCAACCAAAGAAAGCGGCTGTCAAATTCCAAAAAACAGCATACCACTCTACTCGCACACAGACCCCGCGTAATACAAGTATCACATCAGACCTTGAAAGAGCGGCTGAGATACTCGGTCTTACCAAAAAACCTGCCTATAAGCAGCCAGTATACCGCCCTGCAAATAATCAGCAGCCGTATCGTCCCGCTAGAAAAAATAATGTATATAGCAGTATATACACTTCAAACACCGAACGGGTGGCGCAGGAACTAGGTTTAATTCCCCAACCACAACAACCGCATGTAACTCAAGTACGCCATCAAGCGAACGGCGGCGGTCACCATGCAATGTGGGAACGTATTTATCGCGGGCAAAAAATGCCTAATTATACCAACCACCCTTCTGTGCGCCGTTTTGTTAAGCATTATGCGAGTGATCGTGCGCGTTTAAATCGTATCACTAACCGTGCCTCTAAATACCTATTTCAGATAGTGACTGAGCTAGAGCGCCGCGGCATGCCGACTGAACTCGCCTTATTACCTTTTGTAGAAAGCGCCTATGTCAACACCGCGCGCTCTCATGCAGCAGCAGCGGGCATGTGGCAATTTATTCCAGAAACAGGTCGCCGATATGGTCTGAAACAACGACGCGGGTTTGATGGCCGTATGGATTCATTTGAGGCAACCCGCGCGGCTTTAGATTACCTGCAAAAACTAAATCGACAGTTCAATGGCGATTGGTTTCTTTCGCTTGCGGCTTATAATGCAGGCGAAGGACGGGTTGATCGTGCGATAAAATATAACAAACGCAGAGGTCGTCCAACCGATTATTGGAACTTACGCCTACCCAAAGAAACGCGTGAATACGTGCCACGCTTATTGGCCTATAAAGAAATTATCCGCAACCCTAGACGCTATGGTATCCAACTACCAAGAGCCGCTAGCCGTCCTGTATTAACTTCTATTTGGCTTAATAGAGCGGTAGATTTGCGTCAGGCAGCACGTCGTGCAGGGTTACCTGCCAATACATTGACCGAATTAAACCCTAGCTATTTGCAGGGCATAACAACACCGCGCTTATCGAAACGAGTTATCCTACCTGTCAATATTGCAGGTCGAGTACAACCTATTCTACGTAGTATGCCGACGGTTCGTGATAGTAACTATCGCTATGCCAGATACTCCAAGAAAAAATACTCCAAGCGTTATAAAAGTTATAAAAAATCAAAAAAACGGGTTATTACACACCGTGTCCGTCGCGGCGAAACATTGTATAAAATTGCCGTACGCCATGGCACAACTGTCAAAAAAATTATGCGTATGAATAAAATGCGTTCATCACGAGTAAAGGCGGGAAAACGTATTCGTATTGCTAGCAAACGTTCTAGTCAACGTTATTCTTAATCTGACAATCGAAAAAAGCCAACAATTATGTTGGCTTTTTTTATTGCGGCATCCATAGTTTGCAGTATGAATAAAGAAATAAAGAAAAATAAACGGCGTAAGCAACTGCAACAACAACGCCGCTTATTAAGCACTTTACAACAAACACTCCTCTCACAAAAAATTTGCCAACAAGTCTCTCGTGCAAACTGCTTTAAGGAGGCACAGCATATTGCTTTGTATACCCCCGTAAAAGGTGAGGCAAACCCCCTGCCCTTACAAGATGCATCAAATAAATCATTCTATTTACCCGTGCTTTCAACTGAACATAAATTTCATTTAAACTTCGTAAAAATTCATAAAAACACAAAATACAAAAACAATATTTACGCAATACCTGAACCTATTTATACACCGCGCGATATTATTCCTGCAACACAATTAGACTTAGTGATGATGCCGCTGGTAGCAACCGATAAAGAAGGGCATAGAATGGGTATGGGTGGGGGGTATTATGACCGTAGCTTTGCATTTAAATTAAACTCTGATGCCAATTCCCCCAAATTATTAGGCTTTGCTTATCACTTTCAACTGGTTGACCAACTAATAGCAGAGTCTTGGGATGTGCCTTTAGATTATATTGCGACCGATAGGACACAGGATTTAATAACATGCTTTGATGGCGCTACGTAACACGCTGGTAGGACTGATCAAATGAAAAAAGTGAATCTCTCAGAGAAACTATCCTTACTCAATGACTTCTGGAAACCAAAAATAATCGGCGAACTAAACCAACAAGTGATTAAACTAGCCAAGTTAAAAGGCGAATTTGTCTGGCATCAACATAAAAATGAGGATGAAATGTTTATGGTGATCACAGGTTCACTTACCATCAAACTGAGAGATCAGACTATTGAGCTAAATGAAGGTGAATTTTTTATTATTCCCAGCGGTGTGGAGCATTTACCCATTGCCAAAGAAGAAGTCCATATCCTATTATTTGAGCCAAAAACTACTATTAAGACTGGTGATTAAGAATCATAACTAGCGATAACCCCCTATAAAGATCGACAAAAGAAGTCCTTGAAAATCATCATATCGCCAAGGCCGCTTATCAACATATTGAATTTCAAGACTATCAGGGACTTCCTGAACAGGCTCACACCCTGTTTATGGAAAAGAAGTTGTAACAAAAGCTGTCTTACTGGCACAATGCCTCATTACCTCACCCCCCAATCAACAACCTTTACCCGCCCTATCGTGTCGGATGGCGCTCCATTTACCCAGCCAACATAACATTGGTAAAGGCTTTACTAAAACTAATTGCCTATGCTAACTCATATCTATATCCGTGATTTTGCCATTATTGAAACGCTAGATCTTGAACTGCAAACAGGAATGTCCGCTTTAACAGGCGAAACTGGCGCAGGAAAATCTATTCTTGTTGATGCAATCGGTCTTGTATTAGGTGACCGTGCTGATAGCGGCGTGGTACGTCACGGGGCTAAACAGGCTGAAATCACCTTATCTGTTGATATTAGCCGCACGCCAATGGCGAAAAAATGGCTTGAAGATCAAGCCTTAGATCATGATAACACCTGTATTCTCAGGCGGGTTATTTCGACCGCAGGAAAGTCACGCGCTTGGATTAATGGCTCTCCGTCCAACCTTGGCTTATTGCGTCAATTAGGTGAGCAATTGGTCGAAATTCATGGGCAGCATGCGCATCAATCTTTAATGAAAAAAGAAAAGCAGCGCCAATTACTGGATGATTTTTCCCATAATGATGCGCTACTTGGAAAGCTAGAAACCAGCTATCAACAGTGGAAACAAGTAAATGACCAATTTAACCGCCTATCCAATCAACAGAGTGATCATCAGGCAAAGCTAGATTTGTTACGCTTTCAAACACAAGAACTGGACACCCTAGAACTGGCTGAAAACGAGTATCAAGCACTGGATAAAGAGTATGATCGACTATCCAACTCAGAGCAGTTATTGGAGGTCTGCAAGCAAAGCATGCAACAGCTTTACGATGCGGATGAACAATCTCTCTATTCACAATTAAGCGCGATTAACACCGAGATAGAGCAACAAAAATCATTAGATGAATACTTTAAAGAACCACATGAATTACTCTTAAGCGCACAAATACAAATACAAGAAGCCAGTGATTTATTGCGTCAGCATCAAGATGCCATTGCACTCGATCCTGAGCGTTTAAGCTGGGTTGAAAATCGACTATCAGAAATTCATAACTTATCCCGAAAGCACCAAACTCCTCCCGAAAATCTTTATACCAAATGGACTCATCTCACGGCTGATTTACACGCATTAGAGACTGATGACTATGATCTAGATGCCTTAGATGCCAAGCGCCAACAATTTCAAATAGACTATGTGCAACACGCTGAAAAACTCAGTACAAAACGCAAAATCGCGGCAAAAAAACTAGGCAAAAGCGTAACCTCTGCAATGCAAGCATTGGGGATGCAAGGAGGGATTTTTAATGTTGCAGTAACCTTTAGGAAAGACAGTACCGTCAGCGCCTATGGCTTAGATAAAATTGATTTTGAAGTCAGCGCCAACCCGGGCCAACCGCTAAAACCACTCATAAAAGTCGCCTCAGGTGGTGAATTATCACGTATATCATTAGCAATACAAATGATTGCCGCACAACAAGTGACCTTACCCGCGCTTATTTTTGATGAAGT
>JAGLDQ010000235.1 GCA_023145535.1 Cocleimonas sp.
CCACAAGTCGCCTCACAAGCACATCATCACTATAAAGTCAGCAAAGCAAAGGGGAAATCAAGTACTTCGACCGCGATGCTTAAACTCGAACATCCAGAACGGGTAGAGGAAATTGCACGCATGATGGGGGGCATTGAGATTACCGAGAGTACGCTTAATTTAGCCGAAGAGATGTTGGATAATTAAAACAATAAAGTACTACCTTGCACTTTAATAACGACCGCTAAAACCAGCAAACTAAACACAATAGAGAAAATAGCAACATCTTGGTGCATCTCCCATTTCGTGCAGATATTAACGTTATTGTTTCGATCTACTAACGAAAACGGAACTCACTTTTTTAGGTTTCCAACATGATCCTATCTTCTATTAACTACCCTTCTTCTTTATCTGCCTTTTAAAATCTCTTCATTACTCTTACTTTTAATTTGTTAAATTTTTATACCATTTTTGGAGTGAGAAATGAGTAACAAAATCAAAATAACGGCTTCTTTTTTTTCTTTAATATTAAGTAGTTTGTCAGCCAACTCGGTCAACGCGATAGCGTTTGAGGTAACCGATAATATCGCGATCGAATTAGAAGGTAAACTGCATTACGATGCAGCCAGTATCAATGATGGCAAAAATAAACAGAAGGCTCATCAGATCAGACGAGCAAAAATCAGCGCTACGGCTAAATTAGGTCAGGATGTACGCGCTAAAATTGAATATGATATTAAGGGTTCATCACCCAAAGTGGAAGATGCTTATATTGAATATAAAGGCTTTGACAACACCCATATTAAGGTGGGACAAGTAGGTCATAGTACGGGGCTTGAAGGCAGCTCTAGCACGAGCCAATTACCTTTTATGGAACGTGCGGCGCTTGATAATCTTCTCCCTGATAGTGGGGTTGGGGTTCAAATCAGTACTTATGATAAAAACTGGACGGTTAGTGGTAGTTTTACAGGAGATGAGATTGACGCATTCGATGAAATAAAAGACAAAATTTCAAATAAAGAAGTCATCAGCACGCGTACTACCGTTGTCTTAGCAAAAGAAAAAGAAAATCTTTTGCATTTAGGTGCGAGCTTATCTAGAACCAATCCAAAAGGGAAGAAGGTAAGGTTCCGCACCAATGCAGGGAGCAAATTATCCAAAAATGTTATTAGCACAGGAAAATTAGCTAATATTAATCACTATACAACGGAGGGGCTTGAAGTCGCATGGAATAAAGGCGCTTTACTGCTTCAGGGCGAATATGTACGCACTCAATTACACACCAATCAGCACACACAAGATAGCATAGAAGGTTGGCATATTAGTGTGGCTTATGCTTTATCAGGCGCACCACATAAGTACAATAAAAAGAAAGGCGTATTTAAAGCCCCTAAAGTAAAAAAAGGCCAAAAAAATGTAGAACTGGTAGCGAGAATAAGTGAATTAAACCTTAACACATCTAATTTTTCAGGCGGGATTGCCCAAAGTAAAACCGTGGGTGCAAATTATTATATTGATGATAAAACACGCTTAATGCTTGATTATGAATGGACCGATGTTGAGTCAGCCCAAAAGACGACTAATGAGACCCACAAAGTATTGCAAGCACGTTGGCAGATGTCATTTTATTAAAAGCAGACACGAAATAACGTCTTGGCCTTATCACTCAAAGTTTTTTGTGCCACAAATTCAGGAGGCCACTACAGAGACACATCGTTATTCTACGTGACGAATGAGATCATTGCATTGGGAGTAAAAAGGCGCGTTAGAAATCGAGAAATTATTTCGTACACGTTCCTTCAGATTGAATGAGGAAAGAATCAGCCCCTGATAGAATCACCTATCCCCAATAGCCCCCTAGATTCAGATGATAATCCGCTTTTTTTCCTGTAAAATTCACATTTTTCAGATTACTAGGGTTCTTTATCATGGCTAGACAAACCGATTTTATCTCTCCCTCTATTCTTTCTGCTGACTTCGCTCGCTTGGGTGAAGAAGTGGATAACGTCTTAAGATCAGGTGCTGATGTGGTACATTTTGATGTGATGGATAATCACTATGTGCCTAACTTAACCATTGGTCCATTGGTGTGTGATGCATTACGCAAGCATGGTGTAACTGCTGAGATTGATGTGCATCTTATGGTGGATCCTGTGGATCGTATTATTCCTGATTTTGCAGATGCGGGTGCTTCTTATATTACTTTCCACCCTGATGCGACCACTCATATTGATCGCTCTTTACAGTTGGTTCATGAATGTGGTTGTAAGTCTGGCTTGGTGTTTAACCCTGCTGAGCCGCTTGA
>JAGLDQ010000236.1 GCA_023145535.1 Cocleimonas sp.
CGTGAAGTTGGTTATGCACATAGTTGGATGAAGAATATCACTGATGATATTTTTGGCTAATCAACGGTGTTAAGGATGAATTGATCCTTAAAAGCTAGTTAAAAAGGCGAGGTTTTCCTCGCCTTTTTTATTGCCTGAATATTTTGTTTTATAGTAGGCGTAATGCTATAAATAAATAGGTGGAAATTTAGGATAAAGGCTTTAGAATGGCGGCACGTTAAATTCAGTGACTATAATTGAAAAAGGAAAATGATAAATGAAATTAATCTTATTAGGTGCGCCAGGCGCAGGTAAAGGAACCGTAGCTAAATCATTAACTAAAGTTGATGGTTCAGTACAAATTTCAACTGGCGATATTTTACGTGGTGCCGTAACTGCAGGGACTGATCTAGGGAAGGAAGCAAAAGGCTATATGGATGCAGGAGACCTTGTTCCTGATGAGTTAATCATGAATATCATGGGCGAACGTTTGTTAGAAGATGATTGTAAAAATGGTTTCCTTCTTGATGGTTTTCCTCGCACCATCCCGCAGGCGGATGCATTGAAAGAATTATTAACAAAGCTCGATATTAAGCTAGATATGGCGGTCAGCCTTGATGTGCCTCGTGATGTTATTATGGAGCGTCTAACAACGCGTCGTACTTGTTCAAATGCTGATTGTCAGGCAATTTATAATGTCATCAGCATGCCTTCAAAAGAAGAAGGTATCTGTGATAAATGCGGTAGTGAAACCATTCAACGTGCGGATGAAACAGAAGAAGCCATTGGTAATCGTCTAGAGACGTACAATGAAAAAACAGCTCCATTAGTTGAGTACTACCTTGGCGAAGGACTGCTTTTAAATGTTAAAGCAACCTCAAGTGATGTTGTGGTAGAAGAAGTGACGAAGCAGTTAAACGCTTAATTTCTATCGCGGATCGAAAATAAAAAAGCCCAACCGATTGGTTGGGCTTTTTTATTGGGCTTGTCAATAATTGGGTAAAGTGTAAAAGATCTTTTTTTATTGTTTTAAACGCAATGAATTTAAAACAACAATTAAGGAGCTTATAGACATTCCAATGGCCGCCATCCAAGGCGTTACCCAACCCATGGCAGCGGCTGGAATAGCAATCATATTGTAAGCAATTGCCCATGAGAGGTTTTGTATAATAATCTGTCGAGTCTTACGCATTAGCCTTAATGCGGCGGCAAGTTGTTTATAATCTTTTCTCAAAATGATTAAATCACTATGACTTTGTGCTAAATCAGTGGCATTACTAAAGCTAATAGAAACATTTGATGCGGCGAGTGTGGGGGAGTCATTGATTCCATCCCCTAACATTAATACACGTTGCCCTGCTTGCTGGCGTTGTTGTATCCAGTTCAGCTTATCTTGCGGTGTAAGGTTGCCATAAGCCTCAGTAATGCCTATTTGATTCGCAATAGTCTGAACACTTTGAGGGTGATCACCGCTTAAAATAACTTTATGCTTGATTTGTGTGAGTGACTGTAAAAAATCATGAATGCCATCTCGTAATGGATCAAAAAAACAGAAAACCGCTTGTAATTCATCGGAGTGACTGAGGTATAAAACACTAAAACCTTGTTTTCGCCAGTGCTGTATTTGTTCTTGTTGATGTGGAGTTAATGTATGAGGTGTAATGAACTCCTCGCTGCCAAGTTTCCATTGTTGTTGCTTAATATAGGCGGATACCCCTTGGGAAGGGTGGGTTTGTAACTGCGTTATCTTTTTCGGAGGGAAGGTTTTTGCTACATTGATCAAGGCTTTAGCAAAGGGGTGTGCAGAGCCTTGTTCCATGCTAGCGGCAATACTAAGCGCGTCTTTTTCTGACAAATCACTCATTAATAAAGTCTGCTTTAATATTGGAATCCCTGTGGTTAATGTGCCTGTTTTATCAAATATGATGGTATCTACTTGCGTTATTTCTTCAATGGATGACATGCGTATGACTAATAGATGTAGACGTGATAAACCAGCGGCACAGAGTGATAATGAAACAGGAGCCGCTAAGGCTAAGGCGCAAGGGCAGGTGACAATTAATACGGAAACCATGTTGCTAACGGCATGAGATGGGTCTTTCCATAGCCAGAAAAATAGGGTTGCGAAAGCGATTAGTAAAATGACAGCGACAAATTTTCCTGCAATTTGATCGGCAAGCTCAATGTAATAAGGGCGGTCATGCAAGCTTTTTTGGGTGAGTTGTTGTAATTTTGATAGCGTTGAGTTGCTACTATTAGCCTGTACTTGTAGTTCAATTACTTGATCAATATTAATTGATCCGCTAATAATGGCATCGCCTTGTTGATGTTGAACCGCTAGTGATTCCCCTGTTAGTAAAGACTCGTCAAATAAGCTTTGTGGAGAGAGTAAAATACCATCCACAGGAACCGTTTCGCCAATAGAAACTTGAATAATATCGCCTGTTTGCAATTCAATCACAGGCACTTCTTCTTGTTTTTTATTGGTTATTCGTTGTGCGCTTTGTGGAATGATTTTTGAGGTTCTATCCAGTAAAGTCGCGGCATTAAGCCGTGCACGCAATTCAATATAACGCGCAATCAGCAGGAAAAGAACAAACATAGCGATGGACTCATAATACACTTCGCCCTGTTGTGTTATCGTAGAAAGTAGACTAGCAAGCCATGCAATGCTTAATCCCAGCGCAATGGGGACATCCATACCGAGGGTCTTATTTTTTAAATCACGCGCTGCATTTTGGAAAAATAAGCGTCCTGAGTAGGCAAGGATAAGCCCTGTCGCCAATAGGCTACTCCAGCGTGAAATAATAACCCAAAGAGGATAATCGCCTTGCTGATTTGCATTGCCTAAAAAATAACTTCCAATAGCACTTTGCATCACCATCATGCCGAGAATAACCGCAAAAATAATGCGTTGTACGCTCCGTTGTTGTTGCTCCTTATTGAGTGCTTGGCGATGGCTGGCATCAAAGGGGTGTGCAATATAACCAATCGAATGAATTGCCGTGAGAATATCACTCAGCTTTATTTTATCAGGGTTCCAACGTACTTGTGCTTGCTGGCTGGTGTAGTCCATTTGCACCTCAAGCACCCCGTCAAGTTGTCGAATCGTTTGCTCATTGAGCCACAGACAAGCAGCGCAATGTATTTCTTCTAAAATTAAATGGGCTTCTTTCCAGTTATTTTTTTTATCACGACGAATAAAATCACGCTGTATGGTTTCATTGTCATACAGTTTTAATTTATCCATTAGTTCAAGAGGTTGCTGTTGTTTGTGTGGCTGACTGTCTCGATAACGATAATAATCACCCTTTCCCGAATCAATAATAGTCTTACAAACCGCATGACAACCATGACAACAAAAACCTTGCTGTTCTCCTTTTATATTCAAAAGAGGCGGGGATTTTTGGATAATGGCTAAACCACAATGAAAGCAGGTTTTATTCATGAATATACTTTTAAGGAATAGGTCATAAAAAAGCCCTTCTAGTTTTATAAGCTAGAGGGGCTATCGGTGCTTCTACTAATCGTTAATCAGCCGTCGGCTTTGTGGGTGCCTTGGGTGCTTTGGGTTTGTCAGGGGCTTCAGGCCCGTCACTTTCCTCTTTTTCTAGCGCCTTCATTTTAACATTGTACTCACCAATGGCGGCATAGTAGTCGGCTAACTCGTTAATTTCTTGCTCGGTTAGCTGTTTGGCAATAAAGCGCATGCGACTATAAATATCATTTTCACGCTCACCATCTTGATACTCGGTCATCGCAAGTTTAAAGTAAGATGAACTTTGACCCGCTAATGCGGGTACATCGACAATCGAACCTTCCCCATTTTGACCATGACAGCCAGCACAAGGTGGAACAAAACGTGTACCATCCCCTTTTTCTGCTAGTTTTTTTGCCGCCGCGGTTACCTGTGATGTTTTGAATGTCGCCATTGGCAAAGGTTGTGCGGCATAATAAACGGCTATATCAGCGGCTTCTTCAGTGGTGATTTTTCTGACATTGGCAGTCATGGTGCGTTCTTTGCGTTTTTTATCCTTAAAATCAATGACTTGCTTAAGAATAGAGTAGGGGTTTTGCCCAAATAAATAGGGCGTATCTTCCTCTTCTATTGGTTCAATATCACTCCCGTCAACCCCATGGCAACGGACACAAAAGCCATCAACAATTTTTTTGCCATTGGCCGCATCGGCATTTTTGATCAGACTCCGCATTTCGGATGTCCAAACAACATTTGAGGAAGGTGCTGCATAAACAGAGGTGGTGTAAAGAGACACGGAGGCAAATAATCCAAGTGCCAATACGGTGTGTTTTATCATCTTGATTGGTTTGATTTGCATCATTATATACTCCATGGGAAGGTGCCTATCGTATCCATTGTAAAGAATTGAAGGATGGGGTAGCCATAACTCACAATCATGTAGATCACGATAACGGCTGTCCAAAAACCAAAACCATTCAATAATTTAGGCAAATTTATAACAGGATGCATGGATTCTGCATATTCCATTACAGGAGGGGTATCTGCTTTTTTATTAAAATGCGTTAAGACTAAGTTTAATATCAAGAGTAAGGCAGAGATAAATAAAATCACGCCGCCAATCAACATTAAGAACTCATAAGGAGCCCAAGGTGCGGTAACCTCTTCGCTATAGGGAGCAACACCAATACGACGTGGTTGACCGAGTAATCCTAAGATATGCCAAGGTAATGTGAGTACTAACATACCTATAAACCAGAGCCATAGTTGTAGCAGTGCCATTTTGGTCGAGAATAAAGGGCGACCTGTCAAACTCGGCCACATATAATAAGCGGAAGAGAAGTACATAATGACGGCTGTGCCCGCAAAGATTAGATGGAAGTGTCCTGTAATCCATTGGGTGTTATGAACCGCAACATTGAGTGAGTAGCTAGCGTTAACCATGCCGCCCCAACCACCAATCGTCAGCATTAATAGTGATAACCCGCCCGACAAGACCATCGGGTTGTTCCAATTTAATGCCCAGATCCAACCAAACAATCCCTTGCCACCACGTAAACGCCCTGCAACTTCCATTGAAGCAAAGACAGTGAAACCTGTAATGAGGGTGGGAATAGCGACCATAAAGGTGCCGATCATGTGGACAAATTTCCAGCCTGCATCTTGAAAGGGATCAACGTATAAGTGATGCATGCCGATAGGCACACTAAACACGAGTAACATTAAGATGGAGATGCGTGAGATTTCATCACTAAACAGTGTGCCACCTGCGGCTTTGGGTACAAGGGTATAAAAAGCAATATAGGCGGGAATTAACCAGAAATAAACAATCGCGTGCAATGTCCATGAGAATAAAGTTCGGGCTAGGCCAACATCTATGGTTTCGATGATGCCTAATGACCAAGGAAGCAATTGAAATAATATTTCAGAGGCAACGCCTAAGCTGGTAATAAACCACAAAATAGCATTAGCCGTCATTGCATACATGGCTAAGGGAACAGGCTCACCTATATTTTCTTTTTTCCATGCATTCATGGACATGACCATCTGCAAACACCAAACCCAAGAGCCAACAACGAGAAGGGTTGCGCCCACATAGAAGAGTGGATTCGCTTTAAGTGGTGGGTAGAAGGTATACATTACGGAGGCTTCACCTGCAAACAGCAAAATTGCCGCAAGTGCTGTGCCGCCGAGACTGATACCAAACCCTGTCCAGCCCATGCGTTCCCCGCCCCAAATAGGGCGCTTCAAAGTGGTATGAATAATCCAATAACCAAAACCCATAATAAAGAAGGTGGTGAGGACAAAGCCCATAATCACGCCATGACTAGAAACAGAGCGATAATACAGTTCGATAAACTCAATTTTGGGGAACATGCCACTACGTTCTGCTACTTGATAAACCCCCATTAAAGCGGCAAGTGCAAAAGTGATAAAAGCAACCCACATATTGGCTAAACTTAATTTACTCGCATGTGCGTACATTATTCATCTCCCTTTTTAAGTGAAGCAATAAATTCTTCTTGAGAAACAACATTCAATTGCGACCACATATAATCATGCCCTAAGCCACAGTATTCATTACAAAACATGGGATGTTTTCCTTTAATACGAAAGGTGGTATTTACCTCAGAGATATAACCTGGAACAATCATGGTATTAAAGTTGGTATTTGCGGTATGAATGCCATGTAAAACATCGGCACTAGCAATGCGGATCTTAACAGGCGTATCGACAGGGACGGTCATATTATGAGGAAAGAAACCATAGCGTGCTGCGACCATCGTGATAGTTAATGATCCATCTTCAGCTTGCTTTATACCAAGATTATCTTCATTAAACTCATCTGAAAGATGTAATGTCGTTGAGTCAATGATTTCTACATTACTGGGCGGATGGATATTTTTATTGAGTGCGTAAGCGGTCAAAATTCCCATCATGGCAATGGCCATTGCAAAAGAAAGAATGACCCACTTTTTTTCTGTGGCATCTACATGCATATTCCGTTACTCCTAGTCCGTTGTTTAGGTTCTGTTGATATTGATATTATTGTTTAATTCACAGGACCATGTGGTAGGAAATAACCATAAAACATATATAACCAACCCAGCACCATAAAAACAGCATAAACTAATAACAATGCCCATGTGCCTTTTGGCGCTTCTGCGAGTGCTTTTTCCTGTTCTTCTGGTGATAATTTAGTCATTTATTTCTCCTTTAGATTACCCTGCTAAAAAGACATCGAAATCACGTGTAATTTGCTTTATTAACCTTCGTTTTGGGGATAATAAAGTTATTCGTTTATTTTATTGGAGTCGCCTTAAATTAAACGAATAACAGCACAGCGGTAAATCTACTAACAAATAACGGGGCATACGATGAATCCCGAAACGCTTATATATTCTTAAATATAGTGCTGTTATTTACGGACAGAGGGGAAGACGTGTTATCGTTTCTTAATAAATGACGACACAAAAAAATAGTGTAGCGATATGTTCCCCAATGATGCTTGAGTATTGTTGCACCGCTAGGAGTGAATACTCCTTAACAAATGTTAAAACTCACGATAAAAAATAATCATGGAGTAGGGTTATGGGACAATTGAAAGTTTTAAAAACGAAAGAGCAAGTCACTTGTCTTGAATGTTCTGCGCGTCGCTATGCGTGGTTTAAACCCTGTAGCAAAGAGACATTGGCATTACATCAAGAGCGTCGAACCTCTCAATCCCATCTAGCAGTGGGGGAATACTTATTTATGGAAGGAGAGAAACCTCGTGCGGTTTATACGCTTCAAGATGGGTGGGTGATTTGTTTTAAATCTCTCGCAAATGGTCAGCGACAAATATTGCATATTGGATTGGCGGGAGATTTTCTGGGGTATCGTGTGAATTTTGATGAGCCTATTGATTATTCTATTATGGCAATAACAGACTGTACTATTTGCGCTTTTTCTGAGCAATCAATTGACAGGTTGTTGCAAGAAGACATTCAATTGACGAAGCGGCTTTTTGAAATTCATAGCGAAGCCAGTAAAGTATGTCGTACTAATCTATCCTATGTTGGGCAATCTACCGCTAAACTGAAAGTTGCTTTCTTTCTTAATAAAATGCTACATCGCTTAAAAGAAAGGGGGGCGGATATTAATAACCCTGTCTACTTTCCCCTTACAAGGGAAGAAATTGCAGATGCAATTGGGATAACAAGTGTTCATTTGTGCCGTATTAGCGTTGAATTAAGGCGTTCAAAAATAGTAGATTGTCGACATAATCGTTTAGAAATATTGGACTACAAAAAACTTGGGACATTAGCTTCCGCCGTTTTTTAGAAAAATAAATCGGCAAAACTTAACATTGGTTGTATTTCCTCAAAGGGGTGTCATTTTATACTAGTGAACTGACTAGCTATTGGGGTAAGTATAAAATGGCAATATCGACAGCAAACCATCCTGTAACACTGTGGCAACAGTATTTTGCCTTATGCAAACTAAAAGTTGTGGCGCTTATTCTTTTTACCGCTTTTGTCGGTATGTTACTTGCCTCACAAGGCATTCCCGATCTAGAAAAAATGTTTTGGGGGTTAATTGGCATAGGTCTAGCCGCAAGCTCAGCGGCGGCTATTAATCATATTATTGATCAACGCATTGACCGAATCATGATGCGGACTTGTCGCCGACCTCTAGCGATGGGGATGCTAACCACCTTACAGGCAAGTAGTTTTGCATTTGCTATTGGGATTACCTCAATGGCTATTTTGATTTATTTTGTTAATTCATTAACGGCGATACTAACCTTTGCTTCCTTGATAGGCTATGCCGTCATTTACACCGTCTTTCTAAAATACAATACGCCACAAAATATTGTCTGGGGAGGCGCCGCAGGAGCAATGCCGCCTTTATTAGGTTGGTGTGCGATAACAGGCGAAGTGAGCTTAGAATCTATCTTCTTATTTTTGATTATTTTTATTTGGACACCTCCGCATTTTTGGGCCTTAGCCATTCATCGTAAAAAAGAATATGAACAAGCTAAGATCCCGATGTTACCTGTAACACACGGAATTCCTCATACCAAATTACAAATACTACTTTATACTTTAGTTTTATTTGTTGTTTCTTTGTTACCTTATTTCTTTGGTTTTAATCAGTTGCTGTATTTATTGGTCGCAACTCTTCTGAATATTGGTTTTGTTTATCATGCTTGGAGTTTGTATCGTAGTGATCATACTAAACTAGCAATGAAAACCTTTCGTTATTCCATTACTTATTTGATCATCTTATTTGCATTTTTATTGCTGGATCATTTTTTGCTATGAAAGAGCCAGTCATAGCTCTTGAAATACGGTCGCTATTGTCGTTAGAATAAAAGACTTAAATGGAACAAACTTCACCATCATAAATATCCATAATAGACTTTAATTCTTTCAGTATCGCTTGATGCTCTATAGCATTAAGATGCTGTAGACTTGACGGAGATTCATCTTTTTCTAGTGACATAATTGTTTTATTGACGATGATACAACCATCACCACAAATCGATTCAATTAATAAGTCAAAGTCTTCAGTGTTCATTTATGCGCCCCAAGTTAAAACCAAAAATCTAAACCTTTTTCTAGAAAGTCATCGTATGTCAGGTAGTGTGAACCATCACAGGAAAAATTCAAGCCTATAAAGCCATTGACTAGATTTAAAGAGCCTGAGCGCAAATAAATGGTGCTATCGAAGGTACGCAATGCTTTAAATAGCTCAAAAATTTCCATAATATTATCTTGAGGCACAATGGCGCGCTCAAAATAGGGCTTTTTAGGATAGGCAAGGCAAATATCAGGGTCAGATAGCTCATCCATCGTTAAAATACGATAGGAATAAGGGTCATCGACATGCCAGATCGTTGAACGGCTACTAGAAAAATGAATCTGGCAATGATACACGCCATGTTGCAACATGAGCTCTTCTTGTAGAGCCAGCACATTATCAAGTTGTATATCCATTGAGCTTTCAGTGCGCTGTTGTGTAAAGAGTCCACCACGAATAGCAGGATCACCTTTTATTTGTCGCCAATGACGAGGTTCGTCATAAAGTGCTTCTGTACGTGGTAGTTCACGCAAATCGTAATCAACGCCAAGAAAGCCCATTCGTTCGTTGTTTTTGTCACGAATGGTTTGCATTGCTGTAAGGGAAGGGCGATTTTTATTTCGGCTGATATAAGCACCAGAAAGGATAAAGTCATGGTCAAAAACACCTTTCATATAAGGGCGTTGTGAGCGATCACGTCCAAACTGGCTTTCATCTTTACCGTGCTTAAACATATTAGCGCTAATCTGTTTGCCCTTATTATCCAGCACAAATAGATACTTACAATAGGGCAGATCTTTACAAGAGTTTAGTAAATAGTTTTCCAAGGAGTCTTTGTTCGATAGATGAGGTTGAATATTTTTTACAAGGCGTGTTAAAGAAACCCCTAGCAGGTCTTTAAGTAGCTTACGTTGTCGTTTGACAGACTCACCAATAGCATTAGTCGTTTTAGTTGCATTCATTTTTATAGTTTATTTTATTTATATGACAGTTTGATGATGTAGAACTCAGCTTATGTCGTTGTGAATTCTTTGGTTGTTTTTTTAGAGGTATAATCGTACCACTAGAGGCTCGAAGATTCTAAATATATTAGACAATAT
>JAGLDQ010000237.1 GCA_023145535.1 Cocleimonas sp.
CACGCCTTTATCCAACAAGGACTGCACCGCATCCACCAATGCAATATAACCACCACTAATAGAAGCCGTACGTGTACCGCCATCCGCCTGAATAACATCACAATCAATCACAATTTGACGCTCGCCGAGTGCTTTCATATCAACAATAGCACGCAAAGAACGACCAATGAGGCGCTGAATTTCCTGTGTACGACCACTTTGCTTACCCCGCGCGGCTTCACGCCCCATCCGTGAATTCGTCGAACGCGGCAACATACCATACTCCGCGGTCACCCAGCCTTGCCCTTTGCCACGCAACCAAGGGGGCGTACGGTCATCAACGGATGCCGTACAAATAACTTTAGTATCCCCAAACTCAACTAACACCGAACCTTCTGCATGTTTGGTGTAGTGGCGGGTGAATTTTACTGAACGCATTTCATCAGTGGCACGCTTACTGGGTCTCATCTTTCTCTCCTTCATAATGTTTTGATGGCGGGATTATAGGTAGGCGTATTGGATTTAGCTAATGTTTGATGGGTTTTTTCTATTTTTTGCAAGTTTGTGTTCGGTTGTGTCTCCCCATAGAGAATGCACACTCACCTCGACGCTACACAGTGCAATTTATCCCTTCCTGCCTAGGTGATTAAGACAGCGATTATTTGTCGATCTTTTTCTGCTTGTTTTTATATCTTTAATTATCGCGGTAGCAATCAGAGGAGGAACGGAATGTCTAGTATCTATCCACTGATAAGTGGGGATTCTTTAATCATATCCTTTCTTCATACTTTAAACATGCTTAAGCGTTCCTGAATGAATTAAGGAAAGCGGCGAAAATTTAGTAGTTTAGAGTCATACTCTTCTCATCTTTACTTGTCTCGTCAACAGACTAAGGAAGTTTTACCTCCTTAGGAGCGCGCATAAATAATCTAATAAATACAAAGAAGGAAAATATGATGCGTAATACAAAAACCTATAAATGGGCTTATCTGCCGATCGTCTTAAGTTCTGTCGCTATTTTAGCAACTCAAGTCAGCGCGACACCCCAGCAAGCCCAGCAGGTTAAGAACCTTAATTATAATTATGTGGGCGGCGGTTCTAATGTTGGGGTTAGTATTAATGATGAAGGGGATACGACATTTGATATGAATGCGGTGTTGTCAGAAGATAAGAATAGCATGACGAGCGGGGGTTTATGGGCGGGTGTTGATCTGGGTAAAGAGGCGGATGTACATTCGGGCGGTGCACGTTTGGATCATAACTGGGTAGTACGTGATAAGCAGGGTAAGGCGGATCATATTAATAAGGTGTACGGTGCTTATGATCGTGATAAAAATGACAACGCTAAATTGACCGCAGGTTTTGGTCAAGAAGTAGAGTCTGGCTTTTGGGAAGGGCATGTTAGTAAAGGATTGAGTCATAACAAGAAAGCCGCTTATGGCTCCACTGTCGCAAAAACTTATGCACATGGCGCGGGTGTTAGCGCGGGTAAGTATGTAGCAGAGCATAATGTTCGTGTGCGGAGTGGTCTTGATTATCAATGGAGTGGTGATGACGATGAAGCGACCTTATTATCCCTTTCTGCGGGTGTTGAGAAGTTTTTCCAAGGCACACCACATAGCGTTGGTTTGGATGTTTCTGCACATAAAAAAAGCAATGATTACAAAGCAGAAAAGTCGGTCCGTGGTAATGTAAATTATCGTTATAACTTTGCTGGGGATGATGCTTTCCAGCCTGATAGACGTTATCGCCGTGTTCGAGTAGAGGTCGCAGGAAAAGGTCGTGCGCCTCGTTATAAAAACAAACCTATCTATGCCAATCGAACTAAAAAAGTTCCTACTTATGGCAAGCGCACAACGAAAGTGCCTGTTTATGGCAAAAAGACAGTGAAATCGCCTTATAAGCAGCTAGTTAAAAGCACGATGGAACTAGAAGGTCAAACTTTCTTTAAGTTGAACCGCGCGGATTTGATTCCTTCAGCTCAACAGCGTTTGAAGCAAATTGCTGCCCAGATTCGTAAGAATGGCTATAAAGGTGCGATTCGCATTACGGGTAACACCTGTAAATTGGGTGATACGCAGTATGATCAGCGTTTATCAGAACAACGCGCCGCCTCTGTACGCCGCTTCTTGATTCGGGAAGGCTTTAATCCGAAGCACTTACTGGCACGCGGTGTTGGTAAATCCAATCCAAAATACCCAACAACACCTGATCAAGACTTTAAAAATCGTCGTGTTGATATTGAATATGTGTCAGAGCAGTCGGTCTATAAAACAAGGTATCGCAACGTGAACAAGCGTGTTCAAACGGGCACACGCACGATCAGTAAAAAAGTTCGCACAGGAACACGTACGGTCACGAAACGCGTCAAAGTAGGGCATAAGCGCGTGATGGTTGATAAGGGCGCAGCGGGTACACCGCGTGTTGTCTGGAGAACAGAAGTTATTCCTACCGCACCGACTTGGATCAAACGAGCATTGCATAATACGATTAAACATAGTCGTCGTGTTGATACGTATTTAGCAATGGCTGGCAATCCCGTGGTTACTCAGGGCGCAACGATAACTGCACAAGATTTTAGCCAGACTATTGAGCAAAGCACGAACTATGTTGTTAATGTCACTCATGGCGCAACAGGTGATAATGTTACGTTGCAAAGCTTTACGCAGGGTTCAAATGGTACGGTCACTGAAGGACAAAATGCAGGTGAGTTAATCTATACGCCAAATGCAGGCTTTACAGGCACAGATAGTTGTACCTTCACACTCGTGGATAAGAACGGTAACACCGCAACAGCAACCGTGACCATTATTGTTACGGGAAGTAGTGTTGTAAACAGTGACAATAAAGCCCCTGTCGCTACCAATGACAACGCGACAACCAATAAGAATGAAGAAGTCTGGATTCCGCTGATCAACAATGATATTGATCATGAAGGCAAAGGCATTAAAGTAACGGCTGTCACCCAAGGCGCTCATGGCCAAGTTGTTATTAGTGGCGATGATGGTGTGGACTATCAGCCAAAAGATGGTTTTGTTGGCACCGATACCTTCACTTATACCATTACCGATGCAAGTGGCGATACATCAACCGCAACCGTCACCGTTACTGTTGAAGATTATACCGCTGTCACGGGAGGAAGTTGTTGTACTGTCAATATTCCCGTCACGATTGGAGGATCGGGTGATTCTTTCATGGTGCTTGGAGAAAACGATAGTAGAACCCTTACCAGCGTTACCTCATCGGTTGGTTATGTTGAAGTCGATACAGGTGATACCTCAAAACATACCTTATTCTTTGAACCAGAAGGGCATGTTGGAACAGCAACCATCACCTATCAGTTATCGGATGGGAGTAGTAAAACTATTTCAATTGAGTGTTATAAAGACTAATTGAAATAACGAAGGACTGAGGATATTAATAATAAAGTCAAGTTTCGGTTATTCTTGAATTCTCAACTTTAAGCAAGGAAGCTTATAAGAACGCCACAATAGAAATATGGTGGCGTTTTTTTATAGGGTTAAAAGCAAGGCAACACTCACTAAAAAAACAATATTCTTAGTGATATATTCATAGCAATAA
The DNA here is from genome assembly GCA_023145535.1 of Cocleimonas sp. Lineage (GTDB taxonomy): Bacteria > Pseudomonadota > Gammaproteobacteria > Thiotrichales > Thiotrichaceae > JAGLBW01. Next base: position 3,562 of record JAGLDQ010000237.1, read on the forward strand.
AAACCAAATCAAGAGACGCCACAATGGCAAAAGAATCACCGCAAAAAACCTATGTAGAGCCAAAATGAGATCGCTTAAATTCAACGCTTTATCATAAGTTTTTCAGTACATTGTGTCATTCATACCTGCTTCAGCTAGAGTTTTATAGTATCTACGCATCCTATTTTTGCTCACCTTCCCCCAGTGTCAGCAAAATACACCTCAAAATAATAATCTTAATATTGTCATAAGGAAGCCACATGCTATTTTCCCATCATGTTTTTACTAAAAAAATGCTTAAGCCACTTGTTCTTTCTAGCTTATTTGTCCTGAGTGGCCTTGTTTATGCCGAAAAACCAGAATTTCCTCGTGTTTCTTTACCTGAAAAAGCACAAGGACAAAAAGCGATTCGTTTATTGGGTGATAAATTACCTGATATTGCGGCACAGTACAATATGACAACTTCTCAATTTGCACGAACATTACGAGAAGATCATAGTGCTTGGATTGATACCAAAGGGCATTTATTCTACATAGACAATAAAGTCGCTAGCACAAGTGATGAATCACCTACTGTAGCGGCGACTGTACCTTATAGTGAAACATTTAAATTACACAGTAAAGCAGACTCTAATCGTGTAATCTACCTTGATTTTACAGGGTTTATAACATCAAACAGCGCGTGGGCGCAGGGTGCAACGATTGATTCTCCCGCCTTTAGTCTTGATGCTGACAAATCCACCTTTACTAACAATGAAATGGATCTAATTCAAGAAGTTTGGAAACGTGTTGCGGAGGATTATGCGCCGTTTAATGTTGATATAACAACAGAAGACCCTGGACAAGATGCAATAACACGTAGTAGCACTACCGATCAGAAGTACGGTACGCGAGCCGTTATTACAACCCTTGATTCTCGCTTGTGCAGTAGTTGTGGTGGAGTCGCTTATGTCGGTGTTTATGATTATACAGGGGATTATTACAAACCTGCCTTTGTTTTCCACGATATGCTCGGTAGTGCTAAAAATATCGCAGAGGCCACATCACATGAAGTAGGACATAACCTAGGATTAAGTCATGATGGTACAGCGACAACAGGCTATTATACAGGGCATGGATCAGGAGCAACAAGTTGGTCTCCTATTATGGGCGTTGGCTATTACACACAACTTTCTCAGTGGAGCAAGGGAGAATACAATGATGCTAATCAATCGCAAGATGACATTGTTATTATCCAATCCAATGGTGTTTTATTACGCTTAGATGATCATGCAGATACACTAAATGCAAGTGCAACGCCTCTTACCACAAGTACCGATAATCTAACGGGTATTGAACATGTTAGCGGTACAGGAATTATTTCAACATCAGGTGATATGGATGTGTTCCGTTTTAATAGTGGCGCAGGTGATATTGTTATTAATATTAACCCCAGTAGTCTTGGAACTAATCTCGATATTGAAGCTTCTTTATATAATAGTACAGGAACCTTGCTGGAAACCTCTAACCCAACAGAAACAACCGTCGCTTTTATTAATGCCTTAAATCAAAATATAGGCACCTATTACCTAAAGATAAAAGGGGTAAGCAAGGGTGATCCCTTAGGTAATGGCTATACTGATTATGGCAGTCTTGGACAGTTTTCTATTAGCGGCTATACAGCAACCGCTAACTTAAAAGCACCCACGGCTATTATTTCCTCTCTTTCAGCGGATAAGTACAACACCTCTGATGTAATAGCATTTGATGCATTGCAATCGTATGATTCTGATGGAGAAATTGTACGTTATCATTGGGATTTTGGTGACAATAATACCAGCACACTTCTCAGTCCCAATCATCAATTCAAAGCATCTGGCAATTACACCGTTAAACTTTCTGTGACAGATAATGATGGATTAACAGACATCAGTAGCACAATCGTTAGCATAGTGAACCCACTACCTGCCGCCCCTAGCGACTTAATAACTGACTTACAGACCACAGGAAAAGGTAAGCGTCAAACGGTGTCGTTAACACTAAACTGGCAAGACAATGCAGATAATGAAATTAGTTTTGTTCTGGAACGTTGCCAAGAAGTTGGCAAAGGAAAGTCAAAATCCTGTGCGTTTAGTGATGTAAAAACATTGCCTGCTAATACACTGTCTTTTACAGAATCATCGCTAAAAGGAACCTTTAAATACAAAATAAGAGCAATTAATAGCTTTGGCTCAAGTCGTTCCTCAAATGAAGTAAAAGTTAGGCTGTAGCAACCTGAGTTCGGGATAAGGAAAAATATATTTTAGTATTTTTCAGCTTTATCTCTTTTATGGCATCAAGCGGTTAGAATGATAAAATGTAGATAAGTCCATAACTTGGCTATAAAATGATATTTCATAATAAAAACTCTTTAAATATCAATAACTATTATCCAGAACTCAGGTTGTAGTAAGGAGTTTG
>JAGLDQ010000238.1 GCA_023145535.1 Cocleimonas sp.
CTTGATTAAGTTCATCATTGAAATAAAGTTTAATTTTATTCACAATAATCTCTTTTTGATCAGCCGAAAGTTTTATTTCTGCCATGAAAGCTTACCTCTTTCGCTCTATTTTCCAGTCACTATTCCAACCCAGTGTTGAGTTGAAACTTCCATTGTGCCTAAGATCAATTGTGGGAAGAATCCAAAGAAAATCACGATAAAGCAGATCACTAATGCAATCATAATTTCACGCTTTTTTAAATCACGCGCATCACGAATGGCTTCATTGTGGCATTCTCCAAAGAAGCTTTTGCGGAATATGTCCAGCATATAGGCGGCGCTGAGAACAATGCCAAACAATACCGCTAGTCCAACGCCTGTGTAGTGACCTAATGCACTGATGATCAGTAGGAATTCAGCGGGAAAGGTGCTGGTTGCGGGCACGCCGATATTGGCTAATGCTAGCAGGAAGAAGAAGGAGGTTAGTAGTGGCATGGTTTTAGCGATACCGCCTAGACTAACCACATCGCTAGAGCCAAGGCGTTGGTAGAGGAATCCTGTGAGTAGGAATAACCCACCTGCAACCATGGTTAAGTTCAAGAGTTGAAACACTGCGCCTTGAATGCCTTGCTGGCTCATGGTGGCAATGCCGATTACGATTAATCCGACATGGCTTAGGCTTGAGAAGGCTAACATGCGTCTGATATTGGTTTGATTCAGTGCGGCTACTCCGCCATAGATGACGCCAATAATCCCTAAACCGATCATCAAGCCTTGAAAACTTTCAGCCGCGTCGGGAGCCATTGGGATGGTGAAACGTAGTAATCCATACGCACCTAATTTTAAGCCGACAATAGTGGCAACGGTTGCTGGATGACCTTCTTGTGCTAGGACAGGTAGCCATGTGTGCATTGGAAATAGGGGCGTTTTGATACCAAATCCAAACAGCAATAAGAAGAAAATAATGGTTTGATATTCATTGTCTTTGGCTATTTTTACCAGTTCAGGGTAGGAAAATACATAGTTTCCTTCTCCACCACTACCAATGGCGAGTAGTACAAAGGCGAATAATAACGGTAAGCCTCCTCCCATCATAAACAGCACGTATTTCATGCCTGCATAGCGTCTGTTTGCGCCTACACCCCAGAGGGAGATGAGGAAGAATAGTGGTATTAATGATATCTCCCAAAAGAGGATAAACATCATGGTGTCAAGTGAGACAAATACGCCTAATACGGCACTTTCAAGGACTAGCAATAAAGCAAAATAGAGGTTTCTAAGCTTATTAATACTATTCCATGAAGCAAGTATAACGGCACTAAAGAGAAGTGTCGTTGCAGGTAGAAAGAGGACTGAAATACCGTCAATGCCTAAGAAATAGTGAATATTTAAACTGCTAATCCATGCGTATTTTTCAACGTATTGAAAACCTTGAAAGCTACTATCAAAGCCAAAGGTGATAACGAGGGTAACGGCTAACGCAATTAAATTAATCGTTAAAGCAACCCAGCGAGCTTCTCGTGCAGGCATCAGTAACGTAATACCTGCGCCTAACGGTAGCAATAAAATAAGGAAGCTTAGCCATGCAAAATCAGCGGTTTGTAGTGCTATTGAGCCTAATTCCATGATTAATGCCCTCCTTGCTTATTGAGCAGTTGTTCGTATACCGCACTTAAACTATTTAATGAGTGATCAAATAGACTTAACCAGAGTTCGGAGAAGAATCCCATCGCTAAAATCACCACAATAACGATGATTGCCATCGCACGCTCGGTAAGTCTTGCGGGGCTGGTATCCCAACGTGAAGTGTCGCCACTGGGTTTGGCTAAAAAGGCTTTTTGGAAGGCGAATAATAAGAAACCTGCAGCCACTACATTGCCTAAAGCGGCAGCGATTGTGACTAATGCGCCAAACTCTGAAATAGAGGATTCTAAAACCAAATGTACGGCATCAAACCCTGGTGTCCCTGGCATGCCTGCAATCGCTAGACCTGAGATTAAGAACGCAATACTGACCATCGGCATGTATTGAAAAACACCCCCTAAGCGCTCAATAGAAGCCGTATTAGTGCGTTGCCAAACCAGACCGATCATAAACATCAGCCCTGAAATGGCAAGTCCAAAGTTAATCGCCAGCATAATGCCACCCGCAAAGCCTTCTTTATGTAAGGTGAATAAACCAATGGTTAAAATACCCGTGTGACTGATCACTGCATAGGCCATTAAACGACGTAAATTAACCTGTCTGATCGCCAATAAGGCCGCATAGAAAATACCAATGACGGCAAAGATAATGACAATTTTATGCCATGCAATGACCGTCTCAGGCATGATCGGAAAGACAAAGCGTAATAAACCAAAAACACCAACTTTTAAACCCAGTAGAAACATGGGTGCAACCGCTACGTTTCCATGCTCAATTGTAGCAGGTAGCCAGCCATGCAATGGAAAGGTTGGAATGCGAATGCCGAGTCCATAAAATAAGGAAAAGAAAATAAAGGTGGCAATAGCAGGTTCAATCGGCGTAGAGGCGAGTTTATACAGATCAAAACTCCAGTTACCACTGTGTTGACCTGAGTAGTTCCAGCCGAGCATAAACGTGCCGACTAGCATCAATAAAATACCAACGGTCATGAATTGTGAATAACGGATAATCATGGGTTGGGCATCAATAAAGGTTGCCCAGCGATAGAGTAGATAGCCCATCGCAATGATTTCTAAAATCGACATTAACACAAACCAGAGCAGGTCAACGGTGACAAACTGGCTCATTAGCAAGGCTTGAATTAATGCCATAATTGCCAGTACACCCGTTCGATGTAACTGTCGGAATATAATAAACAGTACGCCTAATAAACTCAGCAAGGCGGTGAGTAGCACAAATAAAATGCTAATGCCATCCACGGCAACATGATAGGAGAGGCCAAATAAATTAACCTGATTAGCGAACTGCATACTGTCTGTATTGAGATCAAATTGATGGTACAGTTGCAACGCTAACAGCATTTCTAGAATCGCAATCAACAGTCCAAAAATAGCGGCAGGTTTACCGCGTATATGCCATAAAATTAAAGCTGCCGCAAAAGGTAATAATTGCAATGCTTCTAGCAATGGCCATGAAGCCTGAATTTCACTAAATTGTATCATTGTCTCTTTTATCATTGCCTTGCTCCTATAATACAATCACAAAGGTTGCCATAATCAATAGCAATAAATAACGTGGTTTCGACAGCAAGGTATCAATTTTCTCAATATAATGACCCGCATGATCCAACATATTCATTAATCCATCACCACTGCCTTTCAGCACTAGATTTTCCTCAAACCAATGTAACATTGAGGCGATGGTTTGCATGGTTTTACCAAATAAACCGCGTCCTATGCCGATCTCACTTTGTAATTCAAACCGTCCTTGTTGATGCGCTTCCCAACTTGCTAAGGTACTGAGCATATTGGATTGCGATGGCATGCCTGTCATACGGTCAATCACCTGCTCATCAAATGCCTGTGCTTCATGGGCTAATGCTTGTGTTGGGCGCGTTAGTAACCAATCTGCCATATCATCGAGCCAAAAGCGTTGTATTGCAGCGGTATAAAGCCATTCTTTTTTACTTAACCATAGGGGAACAGGTCGTGCAGGGCGGTTTACCATTTGCATAAAAGAAGGTGCATGTAAGAATTGATAGGCACGCCAAATGGCATGAATAACCAAATGGATAAGTGCGAGTGCAGAGAAACCTAAGCCAATCCAAATCATCATTAAGCCCACTTGTAATAAGGTGGAAAACATAAAGGAGGATTTAACATCGGTTTGTACTAGACCGACGATATAGCTGTAGATAACCGTGATGGCACCAATAATGATAATACCAATCATTAAGAGCGGCTCTTGTTGTAATAAGGGTTCTAAACGTAGCAATAAATACACGCCAGCATGAACCATGATCGAGCCGTAAAACACCGCACTAGAAGGGGTCGGGCCTTCTAAAGCACGTGTAATCCAACCTGAAAAGGGGAATTGAGCTGATTTAGCAAAAGCGGCAAGCATAAACCCTGCCACAATAATGCCGATGAAAATAGGGGATTCGTGCTTACTTTGCATTGCTACAAGCATCTCGTCCCATTCCACGGTGCCTAGCCAATAGAAACAAAACACAATGCCTAATAAAAACCCTGCATC
>JAGLDQ010000239.1 GCA_023145535.1 Cocleimonas sp.
CTTCACGGTGTAAATAATTAACGGAAAAGCGGTTGATAATGAGGATAATAAAGCCGATGAGTGTTGCCATGGTTAGGCTGAGATGATCCAGTAAAAAACTGATTTTTACTGAGAACTCACCTGATGATAGCCATTCACCCAGCTCTACTTTTCCTTGCTCACCATTAATGAATGCAGTTACAACAAGAAATAACGTCAATAAAAAAGAAAGCATTGCCGTGCCTATCGCAACGGCAGCTGTTTCTTTTTCGCCCGCTTCTTCACGGTTTAAGTTGAAGATAAAACCTAGCGCAATAGTAAAAGCAGCTAATAGTGGCAAAAGAGGAATAAGTGCAACTGCTAGATCGGTTAGTGTATTGATATCAAACATGAGTCACCTTGCTATATTGTAGAGTGTCGCCATACGCACCTTCGCTCTCGTTCCCACGCTCCAGCGAGGGAATGCATATATGGACGCTCCAGCGTCGAGAATCAGCAACCCTAGAGCGTTGCGTACTGCGTTCTCTCGCTGGAGCGCAGGAACGAGGTGTGATCGTTGGCATAGCAAATAGTTTCACAGGTTTGCCTCCTGTTGCTTAATCAGTGCGGGTGTTAGATGATCATAATGCCCTGTGTACCAATCTGATGACTGATCCACTGTTGGCAATGGTTTTTCTGAGTCTTCCCAAATTTCCCAACCACGTACAGGATCAAAGGTGCTAATGACTTCTGAATTCGGGTCTTTGGCGGAGAGTAAAATCCAACCATTGCCCACTAATTCTTGAATCGAGGGTTGACGTAGATAGATTTCAGTCAATGTTTCGGTCGTTGCTTCCACCACTAACTGCAAACGCATCGGCTCATGGATTTCAATCATTTGCTGTGGCAAGCCTGTTCGCAAATCACTGTTTGCACCTTCCATTACGCCAAACAGTCCTGAGAGGTTATGCACAATTTTCGAGCCACAACCGTATTTCTCGTTATTTACAGCGGAGAAGTAATACTCAAGGCTAATCCCTGCACCGACGGGTCCTGCGCTTAATAATAAGCGTTCTAAGAAAGCACCTTCAGGATCAACATTGGCATCATAAGAGATCAAAAAGCAACGGCGATCCATAAACAAGCCTTGCGATAGATAACGACGACCCACAAACCCTACCGCAATCGTGGCATGTCCTAATTCGGGACGAGCTTGGGAGTAATCCACACCTCGTCCTGCAATATGTCGAATTGCACTTCGCAACGTTGGTTTTTTTGGCGCAGAGGCTAATTTACGACAGCGTTCATGGGCAGAGTGTTGGCTTGCTTGCCCCATTTCGATTCTGAGTTTCTTGAAATTGGCTTGCAAGCTCACGGGGATTAAATCGGTATCATCCCAAATTACACGTTCATTACAGGTGTCATGTTCGCCACATAAGAACCAGCTATCATCAGGAATATCAATTCCACGTGTTGCCAGTACTTCACGCACAGCAGGGGTATTTGCCATCGAAGCAAAAGCACGTGCATTAGGGCCACTAAATTTACCACTACATGCACCACAACCATAGGCTGCAGCATGAGGATTATTTTGATTACGTGAATAATGTCCCATCATTACCACCAGCGGAGCAAAGTCGGATAACAAACCATTGTTTTGCAAAAAGCCTTCAACGATATTAGCTTGCTCATCCAGCGTATAACCGAGTTGATTGTCTTTAATAGTACGGTCTTCTTTTACATCATCAATCGCATAGTTAATACGCGTGGTTTTCTTACCATCGACAATTCCAATAATCCGTTCTACGGTTCGACTCCACCCTAAAGGTGCAATCGCTTTACCTGCTAAAATTAATGCTGCAGTGGGTGCGCTGGCAATCATGAAGGCGGTAGAAGCTAATAATCCACGGCGGGTTTCTTGATGAATCGCATCCAATAAGCGAATGCGTAAACCGTAACGATTTTGATAGCTCTTTATCTCTGCTTCATGCCCTTCTTTGGGGATTTCTGTAATCTCATGCTCTGGAACTACCACTACGGGACAAAGTGCGACTGCTTTATCATTTTCAACACTGTTCCAATTCATCACAACGCCAAAAAAGGCAGCAGCGCCAAGGGTTTCAATACGAGGGTTCATATGCTCAAGGTGGCGACGGAAGCCTTCTTCACGGTCATCCATACAGAAGAAAATTTGCGCTTGCGGGCGATCTTTGCGTGTTGCCCATGTGCCACGGCCTTGGTTTTGCTGTACGGCACTAAAAATCTGATTACGATAATGAATTTCATAGGCTTGCAATAATAAGAAACCAGCGGTTTCACCTTGCATTGCACGGACACAGTCAAACATTTCGGTGACTTGTTGGGAGCTTAGTTGTCGAACTTCCTCACCGCTTAAACCAAGATGCTGTGCAAGGCGGAATAACCGCCAGCCATCACGGTGTAAATGTAATTCAGTACGCGCATCAGAGGCAGGACTTTGTTCCCAAGTCCAAATCATATGCGCCATGGTTAGCCATTCGCTGTCTTTGTGGGCTTCAATCGAATCACGTTCAATAAGCTGTTGTGCCAAACTAATGAGATACTCAGGAAGATGCTGGTTATAGAGCATATTTCGCACTAAAAACTCAGAGTCTTGGTAGCTAAAATAACCGCGAATAGTGGACAGACTGCCTTCAATTAACCATAGTTTGCGACACAGGCGACGCACAAACATATGCTCTAGCACCAATCGCACCGCTAGATAATCCATCATGTTGACGTCAACATCGGTATGACCTTCATAGCCTGGATTTTGATGTCGCCAATAAAACATCCCTGACCAACCAGGCAGATCTAACGCTAAACGCTCGAGATAAGAAGCCCATTTTTCTTTGGGAATATCCATACGGGTTAATTCTGTCATGACGGTATCTAGCGAATCATCAGGCAGAGACTCGATATAATCATTCCATTCAGGAATATTATTCAGCGCACCGTATTGATCTTCTAACGCACTTTGCTTCCAGCCTTGGTAAAAACCAATGCTACGATCGTTAGGCTTCCATGCTGCCAGCCCTTCATCTAACCAACCTGCCAAGAAACGCAGTACGTATTGCTCAATATCCTCTTGTACATCCTCACCTGTGAGACGTTGCAATAAAGTACGCAAGCTAATATCTGTGCCGACTTTACTTAATAAGACGTCCAATTGATGCCATGCTTCTTCACGAACTAACGAGGTTATTTTCGATTGTCCGCGCGATAAAATATCAGCTTCAACCTCAATTCCTGTTAAATTTTTAATTAAACCTTGCAGATCATGATCCGTCGTGGACTCCTTGACCGCACTATCTAGCTCCAGCCATGCCTGTTCTTTTTCTTGTTGATGGACATCGCTATCTTTGCTTTCATCGCGTTGCAATAAGCTACCAAACATTTTGCTGGCCTGCTCTTGAGATAGATTAAGAATGTCTTCTGCATGCAGCATTTTAGGGTCTAAACCTAAAGCTTCAATACAAGCGTCCCATAAATCCCCCACTGCTTTGCCTTCAGAGTTTAAGCCCTTCGCTTTAGCCCGTTCTAATAATTTAGCTTTACTCGCATCCGAACTATCTTTCTGCAATTCTTCTAACACATGCGCTTCATCAATTTGCCATTTAAGCTGGCAACTGGATAAAGGTTTGATTGGAAAGATTAAGGCAGTACGGTAAATATCTTTGCGGGTAACCACGCAGGCATCGTTTTTATTATTAGATTCAAAAATGACTTTATCGGCGTTTAGTTTTTCATCCCTAACCAATACTTGATTTAAATCGCTATCATTGAGTCGATCGTTTAAATAGGCGGTGCGGAATTTTTCTTGCGACCAAAAACTATAAGCACCTGTTAGATCATTTGATGCTTTTAGTGCCACTTCAAATTTAAGGTGTTGATAACCGTGCAAGGTATTATGATGCACAAAATCACGAATCGATGCTTGAGCAGGTAGCGTATGGGCAAAGTGTTCTAGAACCTGCAATAACTCATCACGAATATCCGATTTTTTAGACGCTTTATTTTGGTCTTTACTTGGCATGAGTGACTCCTACAACGGGATTGAGTGCATCGATAAAGTGACTTACAGACGGGGTGATCAAATCAAGAAAAGGCGCGGGATAGAAGCCGAACACAACAATTCCTGTGGTTAAAACACCTGCTGCTAATACTTCCACAGGCTTTAAATCTTCTACATTATCGGTAATGGGTTTATTTGGCCCTGTAAATAAACGTTTGATGGTACGCACCCCGTAGGTTGCACTCACCATCACGCCAAAGGAAAGAAAGATAACTGCCCAACCCCACGCTTCAAAACTACCGATCATCACGTATAATTCAGCAATAAATCCTGCTGTTCCGGGTAACCCTGTTCCAGCAATAAAGGCAATCACAATAAAGAACGCAAAACGCGGGGTAACTTTTAGCAGCGAACCATAATCATTGATATTTTTAGTCCCAGTGCGCTCATACAGTAAGGCGATCAGCATAAATAGCACCGCTGCCACTAAGCCATGCGCAAACATTTGGTACACCGCACCCGTCATACCTGTTACATTTAAGGTTGAGATACCAAGTAACACTACGCCCATATGACCGACTGAAGAATAGGCGATCATCTTTTTCATATCCGATTGTCGCCACGCTAATAATGCACCATAGGTAATGGCGATTAAGCCCAGTATCATTAGTGGTTTTTGAAAGATAATGGCAGCTTTAGGCAGAATACCCACGGAAAGAATCAGGCCGTAAGCGCCCATTTTTAGAAGAATTCCTGAGAGCAAAATACTCACAGGCCCAGGCGCTTCAACATGGGCTAACGGCAACCAACCATGCAAGGGAAAAATAGGCATCTTCACCCCAAAACCCAACAGTAAACCTAAGAAAATCCACGCTTGCTGTTCAGCACTTAACTGCGCAGCACCTGCTGCAATATCCGCAAAGGCAAAGGAATGGGCGGGCGTTGCATCAAATAATAATAATAAACTCAGCAACATAAACACTGAGCCACCCATGGTATACAAAAAGAAATTCAAAGAGGCTGTCTGACGACCTTTACCCCCCCAACGATCAATTAAGAAGAACAACGGAATCAACGTCGCTTCCCAGAAGATATAAAATAAACCCCAGTCACGTGCCATAAACACGCCTAACACCGCCGCTTCTAGCACCAGCATTAGCAAATAATAACCTTTAGGATGACTCTTGATCGAAGCAGACGCTAATATAGCCACCCAAACCAGCAACGCGGTCAAGATCACCATCGGATAAGAAAAACCATCCACCCCTAAGGAAAATGAAGTCCCCAAACGAGAATGCCAGTTATGTTCAAAACTCAACCATAAACCATCAGCACTCGGCACCACATTACCCCATAAAATGAGATAAAAAGTGAACAATAAAGTCGCGCTAGAATAAAAAATCGCAGTGCTACGAATCACCGCTGGTTTATTATTAGGAAGAAACATTACGATGACTGCACCGATAAGAGGCAGTAGTAATAATATGATAAGACTGTGTAGCTGCATGTGACAACCCAAATGTAATTTAGGCGGCACAATATACTCCTTATAAAAAATATCTCAATCGTTTATAAGAATTTTCTTATATTATGTGGGTTTTTTTAGCGGATAAGGCGTATTTATTATTATTTTATAGTGCTGGCATGAAAGAGGGCTAATCAAGGGCATATAAAACAGTCAACCAATATATTAAACTGCAACGTTAATTTGAAAGAATAATGCCTCATTTTAGAGCCAAACTAATGTATATTTTATGAAAATAATGCTTCACAATCATATCAACGAGATACCTTTTGCAGAGTGGAATGCATTGGTTCAGGATAACAATCCTTTTTTACGCCATGAATTTCTTGCAGCCCTTGAAACTCATGGCGGTGTCAGTGAAAAATTTGGTTGGATAGCGTGTCATATTGCCATTTATGATGATCAACGACTGATTGGTGCCATGCCACTTTATGAAAAGCATAATAGTTACGGTGAGTTTGTATTTGATCATGCGTGGGCTGATGCTTATCAACATAATGGGCTTCATTATTTTCCTAAATTGGTTTCTGCTATACCGTATACACCCGCTACAGGACAACGCTTATTGGCCATTAAAGATCAGCAACAAGTAATTTTTGAATTGCTCTTGAAAACAGCGTTGCAATACTGTGAACAGAAAAACTATAGTGGCTTTCACTGCCTGTTTCCAGAACTCCAACAGCATCAATGGCTTTCTCAGCAAAACTTATTAATACGCCATGATTGTCAATTTCATTGGCATAATCATAATTATCGTGATTTTGATGATTTCCTCTCTCATTTAACCCCTAAAAAACGTAAAAATATTCGTCAAGAACGTCGTCGTGTTAAACAGGCTAATATTACATTTCGTTGTTTAAATGGTTTGACAGCAAATGAGAAGGACTGGCAAAATTTCACTTTATTTTATAATCAAACCTTTGAAGAAAAACACGGAATCGCAACACTAAACTATGGTTTTTTTCATGAGATAGCCCAGCAATTGCCAGAACAGGTGTTGCTGGTACTAGCAGATACCGAGGCGAATGAATGTATTGCAGGCTCTTTAATGTTTATTAGTGATACTACACTTTATGGGCGACACTGGGGGGCTATTCAAGCAGTTGATAAATTGCACTTTGAAGCCTGTTATTACCAAGGTATTGAGTATTGTATTCAACATAATAT
>JAGLDQ010000024.1 GCA_023145535.1 Cocleimonas sp.
TGATTTAGAGGGGGTGATTTTAGAAGCCATTGATTTAAAGCCAGAAAAGCATGAGTTTAATAGTAAACCAGAGAACGTGATTCGTTTTATGTCGATGACGGGTGGGTGAACGATTGGCTTTTTATCGGTATGAAATATGGTTTGATGAGTTTGCAAAAAAGATTAATAAAAAACACTAGCCTGTCAGGGTGGAAGAATCGGAATAGATTTTACTCTAAAAGATGGGATTCTTTCTACTATAATGCCTTAAATACCGCTTAGATTCGCATAACAAGTGCATAATTTGAAAGGCATTGTTAAGTCTTTAAAATTTGATCATAAAGTTTGTGATAGTTATCCAGAAAAATTTTTTCGGTATAATATTTTTCCACCCGTGCGATACCAGCGGCCTGAGCAGCATACCAGCGTTCTTCATCGTTTAGTAAATCGGCGGCGGCATTTGCAAGTGCTTGTGGGTCGGCTAGCGGCACAATAGCCCCTGCCTCTCCAAGTTGTTGGTCTTCTCCATTGCGTCCTTCTACTAGTTCTCGACATGAACCTACATCGGTTGATAATGTTGGCACGCCTGCGGCATAGCCTTCCAAGATAACCAGTGGTTGCCCTTCGCTAATGGAGCTTAGTGTAATTAAACCTGCTTTTGGTAAAATATCATCAATATTTTGAAAGCCTAAAAATTTCACTTTATGCTCTAAACCGAGTTGTTTTACCAGTTCATGGCATTCATCCGCATATTCTTCCTCCTCCTCATCGGGGCCAACAATCCAGCCTTCCGCTTCTGGAAGTTGCTTGCAGAGTAAACCAATCGCGCGAATATAGGTTTTAATATCCTTGATAGGAACAACACGTCCCAGCAAGACGAGAATAGGGGGAATATTTTTTGGACGTTTCGCTCTTAATTTTACAAAACGTTCTAGCTTTACTCCATTGGGAACCGCAATGGCATGTTCAGGTCTTGCACCTAGCTCAATTTGTTTTAGTTTATTTTGCTCATACAGGGTGACAGTAAGGGAGCAGGCGCTATAAGTGAGCCGTCCTAGCCCCTCAAAAAATTGCATCCAGAGTCGTCTTAGATAATTCATATGATCATCTAGCCCCGCTTTAAAGTGACGGCTTTTTTCTTTTATCCAGTTGGCTTGATAGAGATCTATTTGGCGTTCTTTGGTATAAATCCCATGTTCACTTAGTAGGAGGGGTTTGCCTTTAAGTAATTTTAAAAACATCCCCAACACGCCCGCATAGCCTGTGGAGATTGTGTGGTAGCAACCAGCATCAGGGATGCTTTTGGCAATACGCAATAACGCTAAGGTAGGCGCATGCATTGAACGCATTGTCCAAAAGTAGTCATTAAAGGGTTGGTCGGGGCAGTTTTTGCGGTAACTCTCGGTAATTAATTGCCAAATTTGGGGGCTGTAAAAAAACTGCTCGATTTCCATTTCATCAGCATGTTGTAGTAATAGCTTGATATTCGCGAGCTTATCCAGTGTGGGTGCTTGCTTGCTCTCGGTGAGGTATTTATAAATTTCCTTCAATTCAATCAGTATATTTTCATCGAGTTCATATGGTTTAGGTTCTTTTAGTTCTAAACTTTCATTAAGAAAATGCTCCTCAAAGTGACATACATTAGTCGGTATATCAAAGAAGCTAGACCCATAGTTGTCTCTATTTGCACCAATGAAAATCAGCGAAAATTGATAGTTTGGTAATCCTTGAATGAGTTGATGAACCCAACTGGATACCCCCCCTCGTACATAGGGATAGGTTCCTTCTAGGAGTAGACAAATATCAGGTTTTTTGTTTGAGTTTATTATTATTGGTGATTTAGACATAATTATTTAAGTGGCATATAAACGATCAAGAGGTAAACCTAAGCCTACCGCTTTGATTTGCGCGCGTTGTGCCTGTTTATTTTGACCTTGGTGTTTCAAAATTTTACTGAGCGCTTGAAAAGCGTAAGCAGACTTATCATTAAGGTGAATTGCTTTTACGCAGTGGCTTTTAGCTTTACTTAATAATGTGTCATTGCTTTCTGTCAATAAGCCAATATCAAGTAAGTGAATGTAATCTTTAGCAATACTAAGATGAAGTTCAGCAGAGTTATTTTTATGATCTACTCGTTTTAAGTTTTCTATCTTTTGTTGTAGTTCTTTTTGCAAGCGTTCTTCTAGTTTACCTTTAAGTGAAAATGCCATCAAGCGAGCGCTTTCAAACGGACTACTTAGGGCTTCTTTCAGTAAGGTATAAGCTTCTTTATCAGGCAAATGTCGTGTGGAAACAAGTAATTTCAGATAAGTATCATCATCGAGCGTTGAAATTAGCGTTCGAGTTTGTTTTTCACGATAATTATGGTGGTGTTTTGGTGCTGAAAAGTAATGAAGCTCCTCATCTTTTTGTGCTTGCTCATTTTTCTCAACGATACGTTCTTCTTCTGATGTTGCTTGGCGTAACTTTTTTCTTATGCTAAACATCCATAAAATAATGGCACCAATAACAGGAGTAAAAAAGATAAAACTAAACAGTATTAGCCAGCTGATGGCATGATTAAACGAGTTTTGTTTCCATTGTTGGCTTAACCAGTAGGAGGCAATAAGGGCGGTAAGGGTATGAAGAGTCAATAAGATAGCCATGTTGAGTTGAGTAATATTAAGCCAGAAACTACTAAAAATAAAGAGCTCAATCACGATCAATAGAAAGGTACTAACGGATAAGGTGTGCATGGCTAAACTCATTAATTGTATTAAAGTAATTTTTTAAAGAAGAGTGATTAACTTTTTCATGGAAGTGAAGCGGGCTAAATTTAATATTTAAATCATTAAAGGTGCTATCAAACTGTTTAGAAAAAGTATTTTCAATATTTTGTTGCCACTGCTTGGTGTTATC